>CAIYZB010000251.1 GCA_903930545.1 uncultured Alphaproteobacteria bacterium | reverse complement strand
GGAGGGCCTGCCCAAGATGGAGGCCTTTGCCGCCGCCGGTAAGCGGATGTTCTGGCCGGTGGTCAACGGCACCCTGACCACCCTGTGCGCCTTCCTGCCCTTCCTGTTCTGGAACTCGATCCCGGGCAAGTTCATGAGCTTCCTGCCCCTGACCCTGTTCTATGTCCTGGGGGCCTCGATCTTCATTGCCCTTATCTTCACCCCCGCCCTGGGATCGGTGTTCGGCCGTCACGCGGCGGTGGACGAAGATCATCTGGCCGAGATCGAGAAATCCGAGCGCGGCGATCCGCGCGAGATGTCCGGCTTCATGGGCTTCTATGCCCGCTCGATCAGCTATCTGGGTCACCACCCGTTCCGCACCATTGCCGCGACCCTGGCCGTGGTGGTGGGCATCTTCATGTGGTTCGGCGGGACCAAGCACGAGAGCGAGTTCTTCCTGCGTCAGGACCCGGAATTCGTCACCGTCTATGTCAAGGCGCGGGGCAATCTGTCGGCCGTCGCCCAGGACGCCCTGGTCCGCCAGGTCGAGTCCGGGATGCAGAACATCAAGGGGGTCGACTCCCTCTTCGCCCGATCCGGTTCCGCCAGTTCAGGCGGCGGTCCCAATGGTCCGCCCAATGACACGATCGGCCGCATCACCGTGGACTTCAAGGACTATGAGGATCGTCAGGCCCTGGACATTCGCGGGGCCGATGTCGCCAAGGAAGTCCGCCGCCGGGTCGCTGATATCCCGGGCATCGAGATCGAGGTCCGCGAGCCCGAGGGTGGTCCGCCTGTGGGCAAGGACATCCAGGTGGAGATGCGCAGCCATGATCCCGCTGCCCTGAACAAGGCTGCTGACTTCGTGAAGGCGCACCTGGCCAAGGACCGCCAGCTCTATGATCTGGAAGACAACCGGACATCTCCGGGGATCGAGTGGAACCTGACGGTCGATCGGGAGGCGGCGGGCCGCTATGGCGTCGATGTGCTGTCGGTCGGTCAGGCCATTCAGTTCGTCACCGGGGGTGTCCTGGTCGGTCGTTTCCGTCCTGATGATGCCGATGACGAGCTCGATATCCGGGTCCGGTTCCCGGCTGCAGACCGCAACATCTCTGCCTTTGACGAGCTCAAGATCACCACGGCCCTGGGTCCGGTCCCTGCCAGCTACTTCATCAAGCGGGTCCCGGCTCAACAGGTGACCAATATCCAGCGTCGCGATGCCCAGCGTCTGGTGATCATTCAGGCCAATGCCATCGAGGGCGTCGCGGCCAACCAGAAGATCACCGATGACCTGAGGCCGTGGCTGGAAAAGGCCAATCTCGACCCCTCCGTGCGCTGGAAGTTCACCGGTGCCGATGAGGAGGGCCGCGAGGCCGCGGTCTTCTTCGTCACGGCCATGGCTGCGTCCCTGTTCCTGATGATGATCATCCTGCTTTGGCAGTTCAACAGCTTCTACGGGGTCTTCGTGACCCTCTCTGCGGTGGTCCTGTCCACGGTTGGGGTTCTGCTGGGTGTCCAGGTCAACCTGTTCCACACCTTCGACTATATCTCGGTGATCATGCTCGGCACCGGGGTTGTGGCCCTGGCCGGGGTGGTGGTGGGCCACAACATCGTTCTGGTGGACACCTTCTACCAGCTGCTGAGGTCCGGCTATGACGGTGGCGATGCGGCGGTCCGAGCGGCCGTCCAGCGCTTCCGCCCGGTCATGCTGACCACCCTTGTGACGGTGGCTGGCCTGCTGCCCCTGATGTTCCAGTTCCATCCGAACTTTGCGACCTTGCACATGGAGTACAAGGCCCCAGGTTCGGAATGGTGGGTCCAGCTGTCCGGCTCGGTGGTCTGGGGCCTGAGCTTCGCTACCCTGCTGACCCTCATCCTGACGCCCGTGCTCCTGGCCATGCCCCAGGTGCTGAAGGCCCGGTTCCGCTGGGTCGGTCGTCAGATCGCCCAGCGCACCGGCCTGGGGCGCAAGGCCCGTCCGGCCGGCTGATCAGGCCTCCCGGGTCTGACGCCGCCACAGGGCCGCGTATTCACCTGTGCGGGACAGCAGTTCCGCATGGGTGCCGCGTTCCACTATGCGTCCGCGCCTTAGGACCAGGATCTGGTCGGCATCGACGATGGTGGACAGGCGATGCGCCACCACCAGGGTGGTGCGGCCGGTGCGGACCTTGCGCAGGGTCTGCTGGATGGCCTCCTCGGTCGGTCCGTCCAGGGCGCTGGTAGCCTCGTCCAGGATCAGGAGCCGGGGGTTGGCCAGCAGGGCTCGGGCTATGCCCACCCTCTGACGCTCGCCCCCGGACAGTTTGAGCCCGCGCTCTCCGACCACCGTGTCATAGCCCTCTGGCAGACCATCGATGAAGGGGCCCAGCTCCGCCGCTGCGGCAGCAGCCCGGACATCCTCCAGACTGGCCTCAGGCCTTGCAAAGGCAATGTTTGCCCTCAGGGTCGTGTTGAACAGGGCAACGTCCTGGGGGACCAAGGCCACAGCGTGGCGCAGCGATGTCTGGCGCACCTGACGCAGGTCCACCCCGTCCAGGCAGATCCGACCGGTCTGTGGGTCCAGCAGTCTCAAGGCCAGCCGCACAGCCGTGGTTTTGCCTGCGCCGGAAGGGCCGACAAAGGCCGTGGTGGTCCCCGGCTCGGCAACGAAGCTGACGTCACGCAGCCCAGTGGAGCGGGCATCATGGCGAAACTCCACCGCCTCGAAGGCAATTTCCGCCCCCTTGCCCGTGGCGGGAGGAAGGTCGCGGGCCGCTGGCGCATCCACGATATCGGGCACTACCGCCTTGAGGGCGACCATCTGCTCCATGTCGATGAAGGCCTGACGGATCTCGCGATAATTGAAGCCCAGCATGTTGAGAGGCTGGTAGATGCCGGTGAGCAGCAGGATGGCCATGGTGACATCCCCGATCCGCATCCGCCCCTGGACCACCTCATAGCCCGCAAGGACGGTCATGATCGCCAAGCCAATGTTCAGGATCACAGACTGGATGGCATTGAGCAGGGACAGGGAGGTATTGGCCTTCACCGCGGCGCGGATATAGCCGCCCATGGCCCCTTCATAGGCGCTGACCGTACGGGTCTCCGCGCCAAAGGTCTTGATCGCCTCGTAGTTCAGCATGGAGTCCACCGCCAGGCCGGCGGACTTACTGTCGGCCTCGTTCAACTCCCGGCGATGACCCAGACGCCAGTCGGTGATGCGGAAAGTGACGACCGTGTAGATGACGATGGTGGCCAGGGTGGTGGCGGCAAAGCGCCAGTCGAGGCGAAGGGCCATGACCGTCATGGCCATGACCAGTTCAACCGCCGTCGGACCCAGATTGAAGACGACACTGCGGATCAGGAAGTCGGTGGACCTCGCCCCCCGCTCTATGACCCGGGCAACCATGCCGGTCTGTTTCGACTGGTGGAAGTCGAGGGACAGGCCAAGGGCGTGACCGAAGGTCTCGGTTGCCGCCCGCGCCATGGTGGACTGAGAGACGGGGGTAAAGATGGCCTCGCGGGCGAAGGGCGCACAGGCCGAGACCAGCCTCAAGCCCACAAAGGCAAGGGCAAAGACCAGGAAGTCGGTCGCCACAGTCAGGGCACCGGCCACCCGGGGAGACAGGGTGTTGATGGCATCGCCGAGCATGACCGGTGCCGTCACACCAGCCAGCTTGCCCACCATGACCAGCAGCAACGAGGCCGGTATCCGCCAGGACAGGCCTGGGGCTCCGGAGCGCAGGACCAGACGCCACAGGTCGGCCATGGACGCCCAGAAACTGAACTGGACCGAAGCAGGTGCTACCGCCCCGGCCGTTGCAAGACGTCGATCCCCGGCGCCGGGATGCATGAATGCCACTTAGGAAAAACCTCGAAGCAAATGAAATTCAGTCGAGAAGAATGGTGGTCTGGACCCCGCCGCCAGGGGGCATCCAGTCAACCCGTAGGCCGCGGGCAATGGGCTGAACCCTGAAGGGACCATCGGCAACGGGGGCTGCAGGCGTTGCATCGAAGCTCTCCCTCCAGTCGGCGCGATTGCCGAAAACTCGGACCTCATGGGGACCAGGCGAGATGGGTTGGCTCATGGCCATCGAAAAGCGGCCGTCTGCGCCTGCACGGCCTTCAACGGGCTGGCGACCGTCAACGCGCAGGGTCAACCCCTCCCCTGCCCCTGCAATGCCGGAGACCAGGGCCCCGCCCTCGCGGTCAAAATCCACCGCCAGGATACCGCTACGGCCAGGGCCAAACCTGTGGGCACCGGCCCCGGCCCGCAGCAGAGTCCCTTGACCAGCGGGCGTCACGAGCAGGTAGCCCTGGGCCTGAACCGTCTGGGCACCAAGAACGCTGGACAGGCCAAAGAGCCTCGCCTCACTGGCGGCGGGCAGTCTTAGATGCCAGGTCCCCGTCTCGTCAGCCGAACTGAATCGGGCGTCACCGTCCGGCGTCGCCAGACGAACCCTTGCCTTGGGGGCGGCACGGCCACTCACCACCAGTCCCTGGGTATCTGTCTTCAGGTCCGTGGGCATGGGCGGGATGCCGTAGCCGGCCTGAAGCGCGGTCGCCCGGGTCTCGCCGGCCGGTCTAACACCTTGGTCGGAGGGGCTGCAGCCCGCCAGAACAAGACTGAACAGCACACCGGCAGATTTAGGCAGACGGGCCACGGCTGGACTCAAGCTCCGAGGGTTGGCTCCCATCTCGGGCACAGCCGGACGGAGACAATAAAGGGTCTCAATTTCAATCTATTAGAGCAGATTGCGCCCCGACAGACGTTTCACAGCCGCCGGGAATGCACTAGCTAATCGACCTTTCCGATCTAGCTCGCAAGCCTGATCCCTGATTCTGTCGGAGCCCATGTCCATGGACCAAGCCGAGCTCTCCTCTGTCTGTGTATTCTGCGGATCCTCGGACGCCGCCGACCCGGCCTATCTGGCCGCTGCCGCAGACCTGGGACGAGCCATTGCGGCGGCAAGACTGAAGCTCATCTATGGCGGCGGCGGGGTCGGTCTCATGGGGGCCTGCGCCATAGCCGCCCACGAAGCCGGGGGTGAGGTCCTGGGGATCATCCCCAACTTTCTCAAGATCAAGGAACGGCGCCTGGACGTGGTGGAGACCATCACGGTGGACTCCATGCACGAGCGAAAGATGATCATGTTCGAGCGATCGGACAGTTTCATTGTCCTGCCCGGCGGTATCGGCACCCTGGAGGAGATCGTCGAGCTTCTGTCGTGGCGTCGCCTGGACCTGCATTTCAAGCCCGTGGTCTTCTACAGCCCCGACGGCTTCTGGGAACCCCTGTTCCACCTGTTCCAGCACACGGTGGACTCAAGGTTCACCCCGCCAGATTTCATGCATAGCTATGTGACTGTGAGCCGGATCGAGGACATCATTCCTGCTTTGCGATCCGTGACTTCGGTCGGAAAACTTGCCCCTGACATGACGACGGATCAGGTCTGATCAGGACTTGGTCGTCACGGCGTCCCGGAACCCGTTGACGATGGGGTAGCGGCGGTCGCGGCCGAAGGCCCTGGCACCGATCTTCACCCCCGGCGCCGCCTGACGGCGCTTGTATTCCGAGCCATAGAGCAGACGCTGGACCCGCTCGACGGTCTCCGGCGAATGACCGCGGGCGACGATCTCGTCCAGGGTCGCTTCTTCCTCCACCAGGCCATGCAGGATGGCGTCCAGCTCGGCATATTCCGGCAGGCTGTCCTGGTCCTTCTGGTCAGGGCGCAGTTCGGCAGAGGGCGGCTTGGTCAGGATCCGCTGCGGGATGGGATCATCGGCCAGGCCGTAAGGGTTGTTGGCATTGCGCCATTCGCAAACGGCATAGACCTCGGTCTTGTAGAGGTCCTTCAGCACGTTGTAGCCGCCGCACATGTCGCCATAGAGGGTGGCATAGCCCACAGCCATCTCCGACTTGTTGCCGGTGGTCAGCAGCATCAGACCCAACTTGTTGGACAGGGCCATGAGGGACAGGCCACGAGATCGTGCCTGGATGTTCTCCTCGGTAAGGTCAGGGGCGCGATTGCCGAAATGCGGGGTGAGCATCTGGGCAAAGGCTTCCACCGCCGGGGCGATGGAGATTTCGTCCAGCTGGACCCCCAGTCGCCCGGCGCACTGGGCCGCATCGTCCAGGCTGTCCTGGCTGGTATAGCGGGAGGGCAACATGAAGCAGCGCACCCGGTCAGGCCCGAGGGCGTCTGCGGCGACGACGGCCACAATCGCTGAGTCCACACCACCGGAAAGTCCAAGCAATACACCGGGGAAGCCCGACTTGTTCACGTAATCGCGAAGGCCCAGGACCATGGCCTGATAGACCTCGGCAGGCCCCGTCGGCCACTCCGCCATGGGTCCGGGCGCGCAGTCCCAGCCCTTGGGTCCACGGGTCCAGGTCGTGATCTCGAGGGCCTCTTCGAACATCGGCATGCGCAGGCGGAACTCGCCGGTCGCGCTGAGGGCAAAGGAGCCGCCCTCAAAGACCAGCTCGTCCTGTCCTCCCACCTCGTTCACATAGAGCATGGGCAGGCCGGTTTCGCGGACCCGGGCCTGGGCGACGCTCAGGCGTTCGTCATCGGCTGTGCGGCGGAAGGGTGAGCCGTTTGGCACCAGGAGAAGTTCGGCCCCCAGGGACTTGGCCGCTGCGCAGACCTCAGGACGCCAGATGTCTTCACAGATAGGAACGCCGAGTTTCACCCCTCGGTATTCGAAAACCCCAGGCTGATCGCCGGGCTCGAAGATGCGCTTTTCGTCAAAGACCCCGTAATTGGGCAGGTCCGACTTGAAGGCCAGGCCCTGAACCTTGCCATCAGCCAGGAAGGCCATGGCATTGCGGGGGCGACGATCCGGCGATTCCGGAGGCCAGATGACCCCGATCAGGGCGGCCGGTCCATCCCGGGTGGTCTCGGCCAGACGTTCGACGGCAGCCTTGCCCGCCGCCCAGAAGGCCGGCTTCAGGGCGAGGTCTTCCGGCGGATAGCCATTGATGAAAAGCTCAGAGAACAGGGCAAGGTCAGCCCCGGCCGCCTTGGCGTCAGCCAGCCGGTCACGGGCAAGCTGCTCATTGCGGGCAATGGCCCCAACGGTGGGATT
>CAIYZB010000250.1 GCA_903930545.1 uncultured Alphaproteobacteria bacterium | reverse complement strand
TTCACAGACATTTGGTGCACCTCGCAACCAGTGGCCAGGACCTTGGCGGCCTGAAGGACACTCCGACCCTTCCGGGTAGCAAGGCTTCAGTTAGGGGTCAAAGGCCTCTATCGAACCCCCCGCCCCCTTTATACTCGGTATAGGGAAAGTCAGCGTCGATCCCCCGCAGCACAGCCTCATCGAAGACGTCCACCTCCTGCTTTACACCGCCCAGCTTCGGTCTGACGTGGTCACCACGGGCCGACAGCACGGTGAGGACGGGCGGATTGCCCTCGCGCAGACTAAGTCAGGCGGACGGACCAAACCTTCGATCCCAATCCACCGGACACTTAAGGCAGAGATCGACCAGGCACTCCGTGACCAGCGCACCTTCGTCCAGACGCAATACGGTCAGCCGTTCAGTCCGGCAGGGTTCGCCAACCGGTTCACCGAAGCAGTTTAGGTTGCCGGCCTCCCGCCGCGATCAGCGCTACCGCAAGAGCTCGATGTTTTGGCGGGTTGAGAGGTGGGTTTTTTACAATTCCTCGTAAGTTCCATTAAATTTCAATGTACTATAGCGGACACCCCCTCCGCCAGATCGCCAAACCGGTTGATGTCCAGCCACCTGACTGTCCTCGAAAACCTGGAAAGGCTTTCAGGGGTGCTAGCCGTCGGCAACGTGAGGCCGGGCGATGGACAGGTCTCGCAAGAGGACATCGACCATGTCCGCCGCAAGCGTGGCGGGGCCGGCGATGTCAAGGCGGTCGAAATTGACCGGCAAGGCGAGGCAGCCGTGAAGGCCGGCCCAGACCACCTGGGCTAAGGCTCGAGGATCGCCAGCGCGCATCAAACCCAGAGCCTGCCCGTCGCGGATCGCCGACGTCAGCAGGCAGGCGAACGGAGCGCCATCAAGAGGCTCGCGGTCCGGC
The DNA here is from genome assembly GCA_903930545.1 of uncultured Alphaproteobacteria bacterium. Classification (GTDB taxonomy): domain Bacteria; phylum Pseudomonadota; class Alphaproteobacteria; order Caulobacterales; family Caulobacteraceae; genus Phenylobacterium. The sequence continues at coordinate 4,976 of CAIYZB010000250.1, read as the reverse complement.
CTGGGCAAGGTATCTGGGCGCACGAAGAGAAAGGCACCCCGAAAGAGCTGAGGTCTGGTCAGGGCGACCTCGACATAGGCATTCAACAGGGCCTTCAGGCGCAGGACAGGATCAGCGATCTGGGCGGCCAGTTCACCCAGCTCGGCATTGATGGCTTCGACGGGCTCCATCCAGAGTGACTGCATGAGACCCTGAAGGCTTCCGAAATGCGCGTAGATCTTTCCGACGCTGACGCCTGCCTGCTGGGCGATCGCCCGGGCCGACACTGCGGCAGCGCCCTTCTCCGCATAAAAGCTGGCCGCCGCCTTCTGGATCTGGCGACGGGCGGCCTTCTTTTGCACATCTGTCGCCGGTCGTCGGGCCATGGGGTCCTTATGCGGCGAGCTTTGTCCGGTTCAAGTTCATTCTCGCCCGCAGTTCGTCCAGGGGAGTGTCCAGCTCGTCCTCCCAGCGCTCAAAGTTGAGGTTGCGCGCGCAGCGGCCATAGCTCCAGCCGTCGACAAAGGCGTCCATGGCATCGACGATCAGACCAGGCCTCACGAAAGCCATGTGGGCAGCCGTCACAGCCACCCTCATGGCGTGATAGGGGAACCTGAGCTGGGCAAGGTAGAATGCGGCCAGGGCCAGTTCACCCCAGTCGGTCGCCTCATAGCCGGTCAGGACGTGCAGGAAGTCGTGGATCTGGAACCCACGCACCATCATGTAGCTGAGGTCTGGCGGCAGTCGATCAAGCTTGCCCGAACTCGTCAGTTCCTCATTGAACTTGCGGTAGTTGCGCCCGAGGTTTGCCTCCAGCTTGTTGTCCAGGATGAAGCGCCTGTAGCCATGCCCGAGAGTGCCCGGGGCGCATTCCGCCAGACGGTCCAGGGACAGGGGTTCGGAAATATAACGGCTGGCCAGCAGGGGTGCGGCCTCCGGGATGGAAGCGAGTTCGCGGCTATAGGCATCGATCGCTTTCTGCGGCGCTTCCATCCACCAGTCGTGAAACAGCAGATAGACCCCATAATCCAGCGGTGCATCCGCCGCGCGGAGGAACTTTCGTGCAAATTCCCGGTCGATGATTTCAGTGCCCGACATAGCCATGCCTCCGCTTTGTTCAGACCACATCTATCACCCCGCCAATAAAACGAACAGGTTCATTTTATTGGCGGGGTGACGGGCTCACCGACGCTCGACCGAAATCTGCAGCCCGCAATAGCTGAATGCGAAGGTAACAATGGCCCCTCAGCCGTTCATCCAGCCGTGCATCAGCAGCGGCGCTCCCCGTCGCTGGAACCGCGGCGAAGAGAGCCTCTTTCGGCAGAGCCTAATCGGAGAGCAGCAGATCGCCAGGCGAGGCCGCCCTTGCCGTATAGACCTCGCGAGGGCTCTTGCCGGTCCAGCGTTTGAAGGCCCGGGAGAAGGCGGCGGCTTCAGAAAAGCCCACCAGGTAGGCGGTCTCATTGACCGAGGCCCTGGCTCCGGTGACCTAGCCCATCGCCATTCGGTGGCGAAGGGCATCAAGCACCTGTTCGTAGGTGGCATTCTCGGTCTTCAGCTTGCGGAACAGGGTCTGGCGGCTGAAGCCCAGGGCGCGGGCAACAGCCTCGGCACTGACTTCGCCAGTGTGCAACAGAGGAAGCAGGATAGCCTCAACTCGGCCCCGGACGGTCTTCTGGTCCTGGAGGTCCTGCAACAGGTCATCAGCGCGCCGGGTGAGGACGCCGAACACATAGCGTGGCTGAAGCGCCACGGGCCAGGTGGCGATACTCGGGTCCAGCCGCATGGCGTTCCAGCCAGTGGAAAAGGAGACAGGACATTGGAAGATGCGGTCGTATTCGGCACTCCAGGCCGGTGCCGGGTGGGAAAACTGCACCTCCAGCACGTGCGGTCTGGGCAGGAATCGGCGCGGGCCGCAGACGAGCCGGGCAAAGGCCCCTTCGCTCAGCTCGGGGAAGGCGTCGTGATCAGCGCGCTGGTCGACCATCCAGAGCTGACCATGGCGTTCAGTCAGGACGAAGCGTGGCCCGTCGCTCAGCCCCTCGGTCTCCAGGGTCAGCTGACCGAAGCGCTGCATCTGGGCGAAGGCTTCACCCATGGTGGCCGAGGCGTTCATGATCAGTCCGACGATCGACATCTCCGCCAGGTCCACGGCCTCGCCGAAATGAAGCGCCAGGGCCGGGTCGCCGCAGAGGTCCTGGGCGGCGCGCATCAGCGCCACATAGGTCTCAAATGCCAGACGGGCGTCGGGGTCTTCGAGGTCGGCGGGACGAAGTCCGGCCCTGGCCATAAGCGCCGCGCGATCGGCACCGCGCTGGACGGCGAATGCGATCAGGCCCGTAGCGAGTCCTGTTGACGTCGTCAGATTCGACATCGGCACGGCCCCTAGTGTTACGAACGATCATGTTTGTAGAACGCACGATCATGGTGCCTGTCGCTGACATCGACAAGCATGGGCCCATGAAACCACCTATTGCCATCTTGCCCGCCCTGGTCGCCATCGCCGCCGTGCTGCTGCCGTCCAACGTCCTGGCCGACAATCTTGAGGCCGGACCCGGCGATCCAATCTGGATGCATCTGGGGGCCAATGCCCTGCTTTGGGCGCACATTGCCGGCGGGGCGATCGGGATGGTCACCGGCGTCGTCGCCCTGACCGTGCGCAAGGGCCAGCGCGTCCACCGCGCGGCGGGGTCTGTGTTCTTCTTTGCGATGTTCGCGGCCTACGCCATTGGCGCGGGCGTGGCCCCATTCCTCGACACCGGGCAGAGACCCAATTTCGTTGCCGGCATCATGGCGCTCTACCTTCTGGTCAGCGGCACCAGGACAGCTCGACAGCGGGACGTGACGGCCGGCACCCCGGAGGTCATCGGGCTGATTGTCGCCCTGTCCATCACCGCCGCCGGCGTGATCTTCATGCGGATGGGCGCGGCCAGCCCCAGCGGCACGGTGGACGGCTCGCCGCCGCAAGCCTTCTTCCTGTTTACGATCGCCGGGGCATTCGCGGCCGCAGGTGAACTCCACGTGCTCATTCGCAAGCAGCTGTCCAATGTCTCGCGGATCGCGCGACATCTGTGGCGGATGTGCTTTTCGCTGTTCATTGCCTCGGGGTCGTTCTTCCTCGGGCAGCAACAGGTCTTTCCTGAGACACTGCGAGACTCCGCCCTGCTATATGTCCTCGCCCTCGCACCCCTGCCGGTCATGCTGTTCTGGCTAGGCAAGGTGCGCTTCGATGACTGGCGTCGACGGCGGGGACAGTCTCTATCTGCTTGCGGCTGAGGCTTTGGTTGCCAGCCATTGACGATCGCGGATCGAAGGTCGACGGCTCAAACGCGCTTCCAGCAGGCTACGGGCCGCCGCCATTTCACCGGCCTTCACCTGAGCGAGCAGGAGCGTGTCTTCAAACACGGTGCGCTGGGCGTGGCTGCCACCGATCCGCTCCACCTCCCCTGCCATGGGTGCCATGCTGCGAGCGCAGACCGAATAGTCGCCCTGGGCGAAGGCGGAAACGCCATGCCATATGGCCTGAAGCGCAGGGCCCGCCGGATAGGTTCCATCCGTCATCCGCGCCGAAAGGGTAGCCAGCCGTGCCTCCATCATATCCTGGTTCCCGGTGGCTGCGGCGATGAGCGCCATGTGGGCCTCGACAAAGGCCAGGCCCGGGTTCGGAAAGGCGCTGTCAGCGAATTGCGAGAGTTCCTCCCACAAGGGGGCCGGGGCCGCCTGACCGTAAGCCGACAATCGCCACAACAAGGCCGCGCCATCCGTCACCGTATTGATCGGCAGGGCCTGGCTCACCGAAGGCCGAACGGCCTCCAGGTAGGTCTTGAGCGCGCGATCCCCATCGCCGGCTTCGAGGGCCGTCAGGGCCAGGTGCCAGCTGATATGGCCATGGAGTATGCCCGACCGATCATAGTCAGGCAGCCAGCCGGTGATCAGAGCATCGGCCTCGGCCACCGATCCATCTTCAAACAGAGCGTGGGCCAGGGCGTGCAGGCCGTGGGCACTGGACGGACGCAATGCGAAGCCGCGTTCTGTAATCGCCCGGCCATGCGCCAGGTTCATATTTTCGGTATGAGCCCAGCCGAGATAGGTCAGAAACCACCAATCGTCGCCATAGTGGGTGGCCATCCGCTCGCAGAGATCGACGCCGGCCTGCGGGTGGCCGGACATCCCGGAGAAGGCAAACAGACCAAAGGCCCCAAGAGGCAAGGCGAGAATGTAGGCGTCCCGTGGCCAGAGCTCCAGATGGGCCAGCACCTGTTCCAGCGCGCCTGCCGAATTACCCCTGACGGATCGGGCCAGGGCCTCGACATGGCTTCGCTCGCGTTCCGTGCCCTTGGTCAGAACTGCCGCCTCTGCCTCGACGATCATGGCCCGTGCCTTGGCGTAGTCCGCCGCGATCAGATAGGCCCGCGCCCGCGCAGCCAGGGCCAGGGCAAAGTCGGGATCCAGCGCCAGAGCCTGGTCGAACGCCCCTGCCGCACCGGGCCAACCTGAGAGGCCAAGATCAACGCCCTCCCGGTAGAAGGCCGCCGCGGCATCCGATGATGTTGAGAGCGGAAGTCCGCCGCGATCCACCCGTGATGACATCCCGACCCCGAATCCTGCTCGCGTGTCAGACTAGGAGGCCGGCGGCACTTTGTATCGCATGACCGTGGAGTGGCCGCTTCCGGTCTCTCACCCAAGGGCGAAGCAGGCCTCTCTGCTGACATCAGTGTGGAAAACGAACATCGCCTGTGCGATCACCCACAGGTTCCTCGGCAAGGTGACGGGTGGCACGACTGATGTTCCCCCGGAACTGTCGTCTTTTTCTAGCGGGGGTCATTCATGAGCTCGGTGCTGCCAACGTCCTGGATCCCGCGTCCGGCTGGCCTTCTTCCGTCCGACCCGACTCATTACCGCGGCCCCGCCATCGCGGGCTGGATCACAACGATCCTGCTCGTCGTGATCACCGCCCGAAGCCTGGTCCATCTGTTCTCGCCCGACGGCGGGGCACA
>CAIYZB010000249.1 GCA_903930545.1 uncultured Alphaproteobacteria bacterium | reverse complement strand
CGCCTCGGCCGGACCTTCGTCGGACTCACGTTCCTCGTCCAGGTCATCCTGGGCGATTTCCTCGTCGTCATCTTCCTCGTCGTCGGCATAGGCCTGATCGTCGAAGTCGTCCTCTTCCGGCACATAGGCCTGGAGCGGGGCATGATGGGCGAGGGCGTGTTCCGGACGGGCCTCGGTGGCCGTGCGCTCTATCTCGTTGTCGGCATAGGCCAGGGCATCGTCGATCACCACGGTGACGAACAGGCCCAGGTTCTGGAACAGCCGGGCCAGATGGCCGCGCTTTTCGTTGAGGATGTAGAGGCCAATGGCGCGGGGCACCTTGAGGGTGGCTTCGCCGCCGCCCTTCAGGGCTTCCATCTCCACGGCACGCAGGGCGGCCAGGGCGCTGGACTCAACGGTACGGACCCGACCGGCCCCGCCGCAATGTTCGCAGACATGGGTCGTGCCTTCCAGCACGCCGGTGCGGCGGCGCTGGCGGCTGATTTCCATCAGACCGAAGGAGGAGATCTTGCCCATCTGGATACGGGCGCGGTCGTCCTTCAGGCAGTCCTTGAGCTTCTTTTCGACGGCCCGGTTGTTCTTGGACTCGTCCATATCGATGAAGTCGATGACGATCAGGCCGGCGAGGTCACGCAGACGCAGCTGGCGGGCAGCTTCCTCGGCGGCTTCCATATTGGTCTTGAGCGCCGTGGCCTCGATATTGCGCTCACGGGTGGCACGGCCGGAGTTCACATCGACTGCGACCAGGGCCTCCGTCTGGTTGATCACCAGATAGCCGCCGGAGCGCAGGGGAACCACGGGGGAATAGATCTGGGCCAGATGGTCCTCGATCTTGTGCTTCACATAGAGCGGGGTCAGGTCGCGATAGAGCTGAACCTTCTTGGCCTGGGAGGGCATGAGCATGCGCATGAAGTCGCGCGCCTCACGGAACCCGGCCTCGCCCTCGACCCAGACCTCGTCGATGTCCTTGTCATAGAGGTCGCGGATGGTGCGCTTCACCAGATCCTCTTCCTCATAGATGAGGCTGGGGGCGCTGGACTTCAGGGTCGTCTCGCGGATGCTCTCCCAAAGGCGCAGGAGATATTCGTAGTCACGCTTGATCTCGGCCTTGGTGCGCTTGGCACCGGCCGTGCGGACGATCAGGCCCATGCCGTTCGGCACGTCCAGGCTCTGGACGACACCCTTCAGGCGCTTGCGGTCGGTCACGGTGGTGATCTTGCGGCTGATGCCGCCGCCCCGGGCCGTATTGGGCATGAGGACGCCATAGCGACCGGCGAGGGAGAGATAGGTGGTCAGGGCCGCGCCCTTGTTGCCACGCTCTTCCTTGACGACCTGGACCAGCATGATGTCACGCCGGCGGATCACTTCCTGGATCTTGTATTTCCGCATCAGCCGCCGGCGGCGCCGGGCGACTTCCTCCTCCATGACGTCATCATCGTCATCGGAGACGCGATCCTCGTCCTCGTCATCCTCGGAGGCGGCAGCCTTGGCGCGGGGTTCGTGATCGTCGAAATCCTCGGCCTCTTCGCGCATCAGCGCTTCGCGGTCGGCTTCCGGGATCTTGTAATAGTCAGGGTGGATTTCGTTGAAGGCGAGGAAGCCGTGACGATTGCCGCCATACTCGATGAAGGCCGCCTGGAGGGACGGCTCAACGCGCGTCACCTTGGCGAGATAGATATTGCCTCTGAGTTGTTTGCGGTTCTGGCTCTCGAAATCGAATTCTTCAACGCGGGTTCCGTCGACCACCACCACACGCGTTTCTTCTGCGTGGGCGGCGTCGATAAGCATCTTCTTGGACATGTAAGGAGTCTCCGAGGCGCGCGGCGAGCCAGAGGCTGGGGCGCTGCCGTTTTGTCATGATGGCGCGCGCGCGGCCGCAGAACGCGTCGGAATTGACGCGTGCGGTAGGCCGGATAGGGGCTCGAGCGGCGCTGCCCATTGGTGTGTTCCCTGGCGCGCTTCAAACCAAAGCGCGATCGGATTTGGTGCGCGTCGTCGCCTGGCTAGAGGCGTTGGCCGACGCTGGCTTGGCGCACGAAAGAATCCCCCGATTTGCCGGGAGGCTCCGGTGCGGCGCGACATTGCAACACTGAGGCGCAAAATGAAAGGCGTTCCGCGATTGGCTCGCAGATTGGCCCGGGGTTAGTGAAATTTTCACGGCAAATGAGGTTAAATCAGTGCTTAAGAACGGCAACCAGAACGGTGCGGCGGGGCTTTGAAGCGTTTTTTCCATCCTGAAGGGCGAAGTCCCCAGCGGCGCCGTGGCGGCGCGGTGGTCTTTGTCGCCGCATTGGCCCTGGCAAGTCTGGGGCTTGCTCAGGCCGCCTATGCTGCGGGCAGTGTGCTGAAGGTGCGCCTCGGCGGTGACCGCACCGAGACCCGGATTGTCATTGATCTGGCCAAGTCCGCGACTGGCAAGGTTGCGGAGGACGGGTCTGTTGATCGTCGTGTCGTCCTCCTCCTGGACGGCGTCGGAGTGAATGCAGATCTTCAGGGCGCAGGCCAGGGTCTGGTGAAGAACTGGGTCATGGACAGCACGATGTCAGGGGCGCGGCTGCGCATCGACCTGGCTGCCGATGCCGTGATCAAGCGTCGCTTCCTGCTGCCACCCGCAGATGGGGTCTCCAACTATCGCTATGTAATCGATCTGGGGACCGGGACTGGCAAGGCCAACCCGGCGCGCCCGGTCCAGCTGGTCGCCGAGCCGGTTCTGCCCACCCGGGCTATCCCGCTGCCGCTCAAGAGAGTGGTCGTGATCGATGCCGGCCATGGCGGCCACGATCCGGGTGCCCGAGGGGTGTCGTCCAACGAGAAGGACGTCAACCTGGCTGCCGCCCGTGCCCTGAAATCCCGGCTCGAACGGAGCGGCCGCTACAAGGTCGTGATGACCCGGGAAGAGGACGTCTATGTGCCTCTGGAAACCCGGGTCCGGATTGCTCAGCGCGCTGATGCTGACCTGTTCATCTCGCTCCATGCGGACTCCGGAGCGGATACCTCAATCCGGGGTGCCAGCGCCTACACCCTGGCCGACCGCGCGGCGGGACGCACGGCCAAGTTCGTGTCCAAGGACGACTGGTTCACCAAGGCCAGCCTCCACGGGGACACCGGCGTGGCAAATATACTGTTCGACCTGACCCAGAGGGCCACCAAGAATCGCTCGGCGAGTTTCGCGGAATTCCTTCTGGCCCGGGTGGACGATCACCAGCCGCTTCTAAGGCGCAGTCATCGCGAAGCCGGTCTCGCCGTGCTCCTGGCTCCGGATGTTCCAGCCGTCCTGCTTGAGATGGGTTTCATCACCAATCTCGATGACGAGGCCGCCCTGCGTGATCCTGGCAAGCGCGGCCAGATGATGGCCGGCGTCGGGGACGCCATAGATGACTACTTTGCGCAACAGACCCGGATTGCCTCGCGCTAGGTCATTGCAGGGCGTTGGCACCCGCCCCGACACAGGCTAGATGACCCTTGCGGGCATAGGGCTCCCGCGGAGGTCTGTGCGTCTTGAATCCCCCCGAAAGATGGGTCGCGATTGCCGGCGTCGCCGTGCTGAGCGCCATTGCGATTGGCGGCTTCGCCATCGCCATCTATGCGGCTGTGCTGTTTCACAACATGCCAGATGCCGGGGATCTGGTGGACTATCGCCCGCCGACGGCGACCCGGGCCTATGCCTGGGACGGCACCCTGATCGGTGAGTTCAGCCGTGAGCGGCGCATCTTCGTGCCCTATGATAATATCCCGCCCCAGCTCGCCCAGGCCTTCCTGGCGGCAGAGGACCGCAACTTCTTCCAGCACTCCGGCGTGGATGCCATGGGCCTGACCCGGGCCATGGCCAAGAATGTGCTGAATGCCGTTCAGGGCCGACGCCTTGAGGGCGGTTCGACCATTACCCAGCAGGTCGCCAAGAACGTCCTGCTCAGCAGCGACGCCACGGTTGGCCGTAAGCTGAAGGAAGCCATCCTGGCCAGGCGTCTGGAGCAGACCCTGAACAAGGAACAGATCCTCGAACTCTATCTCAACGAGATCTGGCTGGGTTACCGCTCCTATGGGGTCGGTGCCGCCGCCTATAACTATTTCGGCAAGTCGATCTCGGACCTGTCCCTGGCTGAAGTGGCCTATCTGGCCGCCCTACCCAAGGGACCGCAGAATTATCATCCGATCCGACGTAAGGCCAATGCTATGGCCCGCCGTAACTGGATCCTGGGCCAGATGGCGGAGCTTGGCTGGGTCAGCCAGGCCGACGCCGATGCGGCCATGAAGGAAGACCTCAAGGTCCAGGCGGCCCCCACCCGGGCCAAGTACCGCGATGCCGACTTCTTCGTCGAGGAAGTCCGTCGCCGGGGTTTGGCGACCCTTGGTCCACGCCTCAACGAGGGTGGCTACTACATGCGCACCACCCTCGATCCGGACCTGCAGACAGCGGCGCGGGTCGCCCTGATGCACGGCCTGGAACAGTATGACCGCCGCCACGGCTGGCGCGGCCCCTGGGGTCGGGTGACCATCGCGCCTGGCTGGGAAAAGCTGGCCAAGCAAAAGTCTGCCCCGGCCGAGCGTCGCGACTGGCGCGCCGCCGTCATCACTGCCGTCGGTGGAAGCGTTCAGGTTCGTCTGGCTGAAAGCGGCGCTGTGGGTTCCCTGGCGGGCGAGGACGTTGCCTGGGCCAAGGCTGGCAAGGGTCTGAACGTCGGAGACCTGGTCTGGGTCGAGCCCGGCACCTCTGGCGGTTTCCGTCTGAAGCAGGTGCCCATCGTCAACGGTGCCCTGGTGGCCATGGAACCGAATTCCGGTCGCGTCCTGGCCATGGTGGGGGGCTATTCCTTCTCCATTTCCAGCTTCAACCGGGCGACCCAGGCCATGCGTCAGCCGGGTTCGGCCTTCAAGCCCATCGTCTATGCCACCGCCCTTGAGAACGGTTACACCCCGGCCAGTGTGGTGATGGACTCCGAGATCACCTTCAAGGGCAGCGATGGCCAGGAGTGGACGCCGGAGAACTATAACAAGAAGTACTACGGTGCCCTGACCCTGCGTAAGGGCCTGGAGCTGTCGCGCAATGCCATGACCGTGCGCCTGGCCCAGGGCGTGGGGATGCAGAAGATCCGCGAAATGGCTGTGCGCATGGGTGTCGTCCGCGACATGGAACCGGTCCTCGCCATGGCCCTCGGCTCCGGCGAAACCACCCCCTTCAAATTGACGGCCGCCTATGCCTCATTCGTGAATGGCGGGCGCAAGATCGATCCTCACCTGATCGAGCTGGTCCAGGACCGCGAAGGCAAGACCATCTTCCGAGCCGACAAGCGCGGCTGCCCGCGCTGTGACGACGGCTTCAACGGGGATGAAAGCCCAAGGATTGCCTCCAGCGGAGAACAGCTGATGGACCCGATCACGGCCTATCAGATCACCTCCATGCTGCAGGGCGTGGTTCAGCGGGGCACGGCAACCGGCGCCTCGGTTCTGGGGCGGCCGGTGGGGGGCAAGACCGGCACAACCAATGACTACCGCTCGGCCTGGTTTGTTGGCTTCACCCCTCAGGTCGTTGCCGGGGTCTTCATCGGCTTCGATGACAATCGCAGCCTGGGGGAGGGGGAGACCGGGACTGTCGCAGCGGTGCCGATCTTCACCGAGTTCATGCAGACGGCCACCAAGGGTCTGCCCAAGACCGAGTTCAAGGCCCCCAAGACTGCAAAGTTCGTCATGGTGCGCGGGATCCGCGAAGCTTTCCGCCCCGGTTCGGAACCCAAGGCACCAATCCTGGACCCCAATGCGTCCAGTGGTCCGCAGCCCTATGGCGAGGCCTGGTCTGACGGCCCGCCCATTGTGGTCCCGCCGCCGCCGCCTGCCCGCAAGCAGGATGATATGACGGGATTGTATTGACCCCGTTGGCGGGGTATTCGCCGCGCCCTGATTTCGAAGGAATGGTCCCATGAGAGCGGATGTCGAGGCTGCCAAGGCCGACATCGAGCAGTCGATTGAACTGCTCAGGAGGAGACTTTGACTGGGATCCGGCGCTTCGAAAACTCGATGAGCTGAACGCCCGGGTCGAGGACCCGAGCCTCTGGGACAACGCAGCCCAGGCCCAGGCCATTACCCGGGAACGCTCCAAGCTCGCCGCCCAGATCGAGGCGGTGATGAGCCTTGGCCGGGATCTGGAAGATGCCATCGGCTATGCCGAGATGGCCGACGAGGAGGGCGATGAGTCCAGCCTCGAGGAGGCCCGCGGGCAGCTGAAGGCTATCCGCGAACGGGCGGCCCGTGCCGAGCTTGAGGCCCTGCTGTCCGGCGAGGCTGACGGCAATGATGCCTTTGTCGAAATCAATTCCGGGGCTGGCGGGACAGAGTCCAATGACTGGGCCGGTATCCTGCTGCGGATGTACACCCGCTGGGCCAATGCCCACGGCATGGAGGTCGAGTTCCTGGAAGAGACCCCCGGCGAACAGGCGGGGATCAAGTCGGTGACCCTGCAGGTCAAGGGCACCAATGCCTATGGCTGGATGAAGACCGAAGCCGGTGTGCACCGTCTGGTCCGCATCTCGCCCTTCGACGCAGCTGCCAAGCGTCATACGAGCTTTGCCTCGGTCTGGGTCTATCCGGTGGTGGACGACAATATCGAGATCGACATCAATCCCTCCGATGTGCGGACCGATACCTATCGGGCCTCCGGGGCCGGCGGTCAGCACATCAACAAGACTGACTCTGCCGTCCGACTGACCCATATCCCCACGGGTGTGGCCGTGGCCTGCCAGATGGGCCGTTCCCAGCACCAGAACCGCGAGGAAGCCTGGAAGATGCTGCGGGCCCGCCTCTATGAACTGGAACTGCAGAAGCGCGAGGCAGCTCAACAGGCCCTGGAAGACCAGAAGACCGATATCGGCTGGGGACACCAGATCCGCAGCTACGTCCTGCAGCCCTATCAGATGGTCAAGGACCTGCGCACGGACGTGGAGACCTCGGACACAGACGGTGTGCTGAACGGGGACCTGGACCGCTTCATGGGGGCCTCCCTGGCCCAGAGGGTTGGCGCGACCCGCGACGCCTGATGGTCGGTCGGGTTCACTGCGAGTGGGGGCTGGCCGGTATCGAGGCCCTGAGGGATCAGGTCGCTGTGCTGGTCATTGTGGATGTCCTGTCCTTTTCCACGGCCGTGGATATCGCCCTTGGTCGTGGCGCTGAGGTCGTGCCCCTGGCCTATGGCGACGAGGCGGCCGCCAGGCGCAGGGCTGAGGAAACCGGTGCCCTTGTTGTGGATCCCCGCCGGGCCGGCGGGGGGCAGTTCAGCCTGTCTCCGGCAAGCCTGATGGGCCTGTCATCCGGCCAAAGCATTGTTCTGCCATCGCCAAACGGGTCGAGGCTGTCGCTTGCCGGTGGAACTGCCCAGGTCATCTGTGCCGGATTGAGAAATGCCGCATCTGCGGCCCGTTGTGCTCAGTCGCTCGCCGGGGGCGGTGATATCGCGGTGATCCCGGCTGGGGAGCGCTGGCCAGACCAGAGCCTGAGGCCGGCCATGGAGGATCTGATCGGGGCCGGGGCGATGATCGATGCCCTGGAGGGAGATTTGTCACCGGAAGCCGGGCTTGCCCTTCGGGCCTATCGCGCGATCCAGGGGCAGCTGGCGCAGGAGATCAGCGGCTGCCGGTCCGGACAGGAACTGATCGACAGGGGATTTGAGACGGATGTGAGCCTGGCGTGCCAGCTCAATGCCAGCCACACCGCACCGGTGCTTCTGGCCGGCATCTACCGGGACCACGCCGGAGCGTGATCCCGTAATTGTCAGATGGGCTTGGGTGCCGGCGGCGGGCTCGAAGACGGGCCTGACGACGACGGCGGCATGGCCGGGCCGCTGGACAGCTGGGGCGAGGGCGCAGCCGGGGTCGGCGGACGCTGGAACTTCAGGCTCCGGCCCTGGAAGAAGGCACCGGTTTCCATGGCCAGCTGTTCGTGGGTGATGTCCCCATCCACATAGGCCGTGCCATAGAGGCGCACCTGCTTGGAGGTCACAGTGCCCACGATGCGGCCCCGGGCCTCGACGGCGTCGGCATAGACCGCGCCTTCGATGTGACCGGTCTCACCGATGGTCAGCTTGCCAACCCGCACATCACCACGGACAACGCCGTCGATGTGCAGTTCACCTTCGCCGGTCACGTTACCTTCGATGGTGATGTT
>CAIYZB010000248.1 GCA_903930545.1 uncultured Alphaproteobacteria bacterium | reverse complement strand
TGACCGCCACCAGGAGGAATACCCATGGCTGATTTCGGCAGCACCGAGCTCGACGCCTTCCGGACCGAGGCCCGCACCTGGCTCGAGGCCAATTTCCCACCCTCCCTGAAAGGCAAGGGAGGCATCATGAATGCCGAAGAGCCCGCGCCAGTTGAGGGCGATTACGGCCTGTGGAAATCCCGCATGGGGGACAAGGGCTGGGGCGTGCCCACCTGGCCCTCCGAATATGGCGGCGGTGGCCTGAGTGCTGCCGAGAGCCGGGTTCTTCAGGCCGAGATGAACCGGATCGGGGCCTGGAACCCCATCGGGGGTATGGGTGTCATGATGTTCGGTCCCACCCTCCTGGAATATGGCACCGAAGATCAGAAGCGCCGCCACGTGCCCCACATCGTCAAGGGCGAGCTGCGCTGGTGCCAGGGCTATTCGGAACCCGGCTCGGGCTCTGACCTGGCCAGCCTGCAGACCAAGGCCGAGGACAAGGGCGACCACTTCCTGGTCAATGGCCAGAAGATCTGGACCTCAGGGGCCCAGTATGCCGACTGGTGCTTCTGCCTGACCCGCACTGACCCGTCCAAGAAGCACGAGGGGATCAGCTTCCTGCTGATCGACATGCGCACCCCCGGGGTCGAGACCCGGCCCATCAAGCTGATCTCCGGCTCCTCGCCCTTCTGCGAGACCTTCTTCACCGATGTGAAGGTGCCCAAGGAAAACCTCATGGGGCCGCTGAATGGCGGCTGGACCGTGGGCAAGCGCCTGCTCCAGCACGAGCGCAACGGCCTGTCCGGGGGCGGTGGCGGGCCCTCGCGGACCAACCCGGCGGCCCTGATCGCCATTGCCAGGACCTATATCGGCCTGGATGAGACCGGCCGTCTGTCAGATCGTGACTTCCGCACCCGCCTGATCGAGCAGGACATGAATGCGAAGGCCTATGCCCTGACGAGCACCCGGGTGGCGCTGGAGGCGCGCAACCAGAACGGCCCTTCCGCCGCCACCTCGATCATGAAGAATGCTTCCTCCTCCATCGCCACCAATCACTGCGAGATGGTGATCGAGGCCCTGGGCCAGCAGGGCCTGGGCTGGGAAGGCGATGACTTCAGCGCCGAGGAGCTGACGGCGGCCCGGGCCTATCTGCGGATCAAGTCCTCGACCATTGCCGGGGGTTCCTACGAGATCCAGAACAACATCATTTCAAAGCGCATTCTGGGCCTGCCAGACACCAACAAACACACCTATTGAGGACAACTTCCCCGAGGTCAGGCCTGACAAGGCATCCAAGCTGTAGGACAGTCCGTATTGAGAGGTGTGGCCAGGACATGAGCCCCACCCGGCGGAGGAAATGACATGACCTATATCCTGGGTGGCTGGCAGAGCGATTTCTCGAAGAACTGGGCGCGGCAGGGCATGGATTTCGCCGACGCCTTTTCCGAGGTGGTGGGCGAGGGCCTGGCGGCCGTCGATCTTGAGCCCAAGGACATCGACACCGGCCATGTCGGCAATTTCGTCCAGAAAGATGGTCCCCCCGTCCGCCAGCTCGAAACGGCCGCGCCGATCGGCAATGGCGTCGGTAAAAGCTCCCTTCACATGCCCGAAGAGCTCGCTTTCCAGCAG
>CAIYZB010000247.1 GCA_903930545.1 uncultured Alphaproteobacteria bacterium | reverse complement strand
GGTCTGGGGCTTCCAGACCTACCGGACCAATGCCTCTAACAAGGCTTCTGAGTCCTATGCCGAGGCCATGGCGGCGATCAATCAAGGCCAGAGGGACACGGCTGTCACCCTGTTCGCTGAAATCGCAAAATCGCCTTCGCGGCCCTACAAGTCCCTGGCTCTGCAACATCTGGGCGGCTTCAAGCTGGCGGATGGCAAGGTGGACGAGGCGGTCAAGCTTTTCGACCAGGCCGCTGCCGCAGCGCCGAACAACATGATCGGTGACATTGCCCGCCTCAAATCCGCCTTCGCCCTGCTGGATACCGCCCCCTACAAGGATCTGGAGGCGCGCTTGACCCCACTGACCCAGGACGGCCGTCCCTACCGCCCCCAGGCGAGAGAGGCCCTGGCCTTTGCCAAACTCATGGCGGGTGACACCAAGGGTGCCCGCAGTGATTTTGTCGTCCTGTCCCTGCTCCCGGACATGAATGAACAGGCCGAAGCCCGCGCCCAGGCTGCCATTGCCCTGATCGATTCCGGCGCGGCCGCCCAGATCCCGGCCGTGGTGAAGTCCGCCGCGGCCCTGCCGCCGCCGATCCAGCTGCCGCCCGGTGCCCAGATCCCCGGCCTGCAAGGACCTCCTCAAGCTCAGGCTGCCCAATGACGTCTTCGCGCCAGACCGGCCTGATCGCTCTCATGCTGACCGCCTCAGTTCTGGCGACCGGCTGCTCGACCACTCAAAATCTCAACCCCTTCAATCAGCCCGACAAGTCTCTGAAAGAGACGGCTGCCGAGGGTACGCGGATCGCCATCATCCCTGATGAGCAGAAGCTGGCGGTTGCTGACGGCCTGCAGGGGGCAGACTTCTACCTTCCTGACCCTGTCGCCGTCACCGAATGGCCCCTGGACAGTAATGGTGCCACGGCCATTCCGCATGTGGATGCGGCTCCGAACCTGGAAATCGTCTGGAAGCGCGCCTTCGGCAAGGGCTCCGGCGGAACCGCCCACGTCACGGCACCGCCCGTCGCGTCAAACGGCAAGATCTTCGTCATGGACGGAGAGGCTACCGTCTCGGCCTTTGATGCCGCCTCCGGCAATCAGGTCTGGCGTGCAAATCTCCGTCCGGAGAGCAAGCGCGACAAGGACGGATTCGGCGGCGGTCTGGCGGTTTCAGGGGGCAAGCTCTTTGTGTCCTCCGGCTATCGTTTCGTTGCCGAGCTCAATGCCGATACAGGGGCTGTGGTCTGGAAGACCACGACCGAACAACCGATCCATGCCGCCCCCACCGCCTCCAATGGCCGCATGTTTGTGGTGGCCGTGGACAATACCCTGCTGACCTTCGACACCGCCTCGGGCGCGGAAGGCTGGACCTATCAGGCCCTGTCAGAGCCCGCCCGCATCCTGGCGGCGTCTGCCCCGGCTGTGGCCGGTGACACGGTGATCGCCTCCTTCGGGTCCGGCGAACTGGTGGCTCTGCGGGCTGCCAATGGCAATGACCTGTGGAACGAGGCCTTGAGCCGCGCGAACCGCAACAATGCCTTGTCAGAGATCCGCGACATTCCCGGTCGGCCGACCATCTATCAGGGCGACGTCTTCGCCATCAGCCATTCCGGCGTCTTTGCGGCAACGGACCTGCGTACCGGCCAGCAGCGCTGGACCCTGCCCATCACGGGGATCACCACCCCCTGGGCAGCGGGGGATGTGGTCTATGTGGTCTCCAAGAACGGGGAGGTGGTCTGTGCCTCCCGCGAGACCGGCCTGATCTACTGGATCCGTGACCTCGCAGAGGGGCGGAGCAACCAGAAGGGCGGCATGTTCTCCATGGGCCGGAAGAAGAAATATATTGTCCGTCCTGTCTGGTCGTCGCCCCTGCTGGCCAATGGTCGGCTGATCCTCACCTCGTCCCAGGGCGAGATGGTGGTTCTCAATGCCAAGACCGGTGTGCAGGAAAAGAGCGTCAAGCTGGGCGGGGCCGCCCTGATCGGGCCTGTCGCGGTCAATGGCACCATCTTCGTCGCCACCGACGAGGCCCAACTCATCGCTCTGCGCTAGGGCCTGAAAGATGATGGTGATCCCATGCCTTTGAGGCTCGCCATTGTCGGCCGCCCGAACGTCGGCAAGTCCACCCTGTTCAACAGGCTGGCGGGCAAGAAGCTCGCCATTGTGGATGACCAGCCGGGCGTGACCCGTGACCGGCGCTTTGGCACCGGCACCATCGGGGACCTCGACCTCGAACTGATCGACACCGCCGGTTTCGAAGATGTCACCGACGAGAGCCTGGAAGCCCGGATGCGGGCCCAGACCGAACTCGCCATCGACGAATGTGACGTCGCCCTCTTCGTCATCGATGCCCGCGAGGGCGTGACGGCCATGGACGAGGTCTTTTCCGAGATCCTGCGCAAGAAGGACAAGCCCGTCGTCCTGGCCGCCAACAAGGCCGAGGGCAAACAGGGCGATGTCGGCACCATGGAGGCCTACAGCCTCGGCCTCGGCGAACCCATCCCGATCTCCGCCGAACATGGCGAGGGCATGGCTGACCTCTATCAGGCCCTGCTGGCCCTGGAATCCGAGGGCGGGTTCGACAATGTGCCCGGCGACAATCCGGTCAAGATCGCCATTGTCGGGCGGCCCAACGCCGGCAAGTCGACCCTGGTCAACAAACTGATCGGCGAGGACCGTCTGTTGGTGGGCCCCGAGGCCGGGATCACCCGCGATGCCATTCCCGTGGACTGGACCTGGGACGATCGTCCTGTGCGTCTGGTGGATACGGCGGGCCTCAGGCGCAAGGCCCGGGTCCAGGAGAAGCTGGAAAAGCTCTCCACCGGCGACACCATCCGGGCCATCACCTTTGCCGAGATTGTCATCCTGGTCATGGATGCCACCCATCCCTTCGAGATCCAGGATCTGCAGATCGCGGACCTTGTGGAGCGCGAGGGCCGGGGGCTGGTCTTCTGTCTTACCAAGTGGGACCTGGTGGAAGATCCCCAGGCCACCCTCAAGGCCTTCATCGAAGAGGCCCAGACCCAGCTGCCTCAGGTGAAGGGCTCGCCCATCATCGCCCTGTCCGCCGAGACGGGTAAGGGTCTGGATCGCCTGATGCCTGCGGTGTTCAAGGTCCATTCGGACTGGTCCACCAAGGTCAAGACCCGCGACCTCAATGACTGGCTGGCCATGGCCATCCAGCGCCATCCGCCGCCCTCCGTCGGCGGTCGCCGGGTGAAGCCGAAATACATGGCCCAGACCAAGGCCAGGCCCCCGACCTTCGTGCTTTTTGCCAGCCGGGCCGACCAGCTGCCGGATCATTACAGGCGCTATCTGATCAATTCCTTGCGGGAGAGCTTCGACCTGCCCGGCGTGCCCATGCGCTTGACGGTGAAGTCCAACAAGAACCCCTATGCCGAGGGTGAGGCCAAGTCTGGCCCGGCTCCGTCGTCCAAGGCTCCGAGGTTCGCGCCCAAGCTCAAGAAGGTCGTCGCTGTGCCCAAGGGCGTGGCCGCGGCCCGGGCCAAGGTGACGGGCAGTGCCTCAGGCGCGTCGGCCCCGTCGGTTTCCGCAGCTCCGAAGTTCAAGACCAATCTGAAGCCCAAGCCGAAGCAGGGCCCGACGCCAAAGGGCCGGGCCGCCAAGGCCGCGCGCCCCGGTGTCAAGCCGAAGCGGGCAACCCGGACGACTTCCACGCCCCAAAGAAAACGCTAGTTCTCGGCTGGCCGAGATCGGCCTGGGCCAGTTCCACCATCATGGGCCCGATCTCTGAGGGATCGGGCAGATCCATGGGATCTTCTCCGGGCATGGCCTCGGCTCGCATGCGTGTGCGCATGGAACCGGGATCCACCAGAACCGCGCGAACCGTCGTGGTCTCAAGCTCGTCAGCCCAGGTGCGGACAATGTGTTCCATCCCGGCCTTGGAGGCTCCGTAAGGGCCCCAGAAGGCCTTGGGGCGCTCGACGCGGCCGGTTGTCAGGAAGATGGCCCGTCCGGCCTCAGCGGCCTTCAGCAGGCGCTCAGTGCTGCGGATCAGCCGATAGGTGGCGGTGAGGTTGGTGGCCATGACCCGATCCCACATTTCCGGGTCGGT
>CAIYZB010000246.1 GCA_903930545.1 uncultured Alphaproteobacteria bacterium | reverse complement strand
TGTGGTGGTCACGGACTGGAACGGCTACCGCGACACAGTGCGCCATGGACTGGATGGTTTTCGGATCCCGACCTTTGCGCCCCGGGCCGGTCTGGGGCCGGATCTGGCACATCGCTATGCCAATGACTGGATCAATTACGACCACTATGTCGGCACCAGTGGTCAGTTCACCGTGGTCGACCTGGAAAAGGCGGCCGATGCTATTCTGCAGCTGGTCGAAAACCCGGACCTGAGGGCCCGGATGGGGGCCACCGCCGCCCGCCATGCCCGCGACACCTTCGACTGGAAGGTGGTGATCCCCCAGTACCAGGCCCTGTGGGGGGAGCAGAATGCCCGGCGTAAGGCCACGCCGCCCCGCAAGGATGCTGCGGTGGCCCTGAAGGACAATCCCTGGCGGATGGACCCCTTCCGCCTGTTCGCATCCTATCCGACGGAGGCCATGACCCGAGAGAATCTGGTCTATGTCCCTCCGGGCATGACCTGGGCCGAGGCCAATAGCCGGCTCACCGGACCCCTGGCGGTCTTCTCGACAGTGGCCTTCATGACCATGGGCGAGGCCGAAAGGGTCTTTGACCTGACCTCAGCTGGCGGAAGGATCCGGGTCCATGACGTTCTTCAGGCCATTCCGGTCGGAAGGCAGTATTTCGTCGAGCGAGGCATGCTCTGGATGGCCAAGTTCGGGGTCATCAACATCATCCCCAAGGCCGATCAGGTCATCGTCTGACCCCGGGAATCAAAAGGCCGGACAGCGACCTGAAAGGTCATCTGCCCGGCCCATGCGACACAGCCCTGGAGAAGCTGAAAGTCTTCTATACCCCATAATGGGTCTTTCCAGAACCCGCTGGCAGATCACAACCAAGTTAACTGGCCAGAAACCTCCGGCCCCTGGCCTGTCACTTGATGCTGTAGGAAAAGGCTCCAGCAACGGCGTCAGTGCCACCGCGGATCACTTTGTAGCGGGCCGAGTATGTCCCCGCTGGCCAGCCGCCGGCCGGGGTCTTTCGTCCTGAAAACACCAGATACTGCGCCTTGGCCCGGTCCAGGGGCGGCTGGCGGGCAGTGGTCAGGATCTTGCCATCGGGTCCTGAAAGGGTGAGTTCGATCTCGTCGCCGCCTTCCAGATTGAGCAGCCGTACATAGGCCAGAAGGGCGGGGGTTGTTGGACCGGGCGGGGGCACCTGGGCCTCTTCCAGCTTCAGATTGTCGAGGCTGTCTCCGGCAAAACCGGTGTTCAGCGCCACCCCGCGCTTGTACCCCAGGGCCTGACCGACAGACCGGATCCACAATCCGCCCGGGTTGGCGTCGGGATCACAGGCCTGGGGATCACCCTGTGGCGCAAAGGGGTCTGAAACCACGCCATCCTTCCAGATGGTCATGTGCAGGTGCGGATACTCTGTATTGCCCGACAGACCCACGCGGCCCAGGGGCTGACCGGCACTGACCACCTGACCGGGACGCACCAGGATACTGCCCAGGGCCATGTGGCAGTATTGCGAGGTCCAGCCGCCGCCGTGATTGATTGCCACGCCGTTACCGCACATCTGGCGGGAAACATCCGGAGCCCCCGGGGCCTTGACGGAAATGTCGGCCATGCTGTCGCGGATGCCCGTCACTGTGCCCGCCGCCGGTGCCAGGACGGCGACCCCGGCCCGCTGGGCGGCCAGGTCCTTCAGCCGGATATCGACCCCGTTATGGGCCTGATAGGTGTGTCGGCCGCATCGGTAGTCCTGGGCATCCGGCCCCGGATCGCGATCGATCCCGTTCTGGAGTTCGCAGGTCACCCCCGGCTCGCAGGCCAGGGGCAGGATCAGCTTTGGGGCTCCGGCCAGGGTGGTCTCGTAATAGACGGCTGCCGGGCCTGGCTTGATGGCAACCGGCGCGCTTTCCACCGGTGCGGCGGGCGAACAGGCGGCCAGAAGGGCGAGGATCGAAAGGGATGGGGCTCTCATCGTCAGTCTCCTGTCCTGTCTTTTGAGGGCGTCCTCAGTCGAAATTGCGGCCGATCAGCCAAGGCGGACGCCCGTCAGGTCAGCCAGCCGTTCCATGTCCCGGGCATAGAGGCTGTGCAGAAAGGCGATGTCAGCCGTTTCCAGGCCGGCCATCTCCTGGCCGACATGGACTTCCCGATGGGTGACCGGAGGCGGAATTGGGGTGCCCAGAAACCGGGCGACCTCCCCCAGGGCCAGGTTCGGATCCGCCCTCAGGGCTTCGGCGGTGAGGAACAGGACCTGATCGCGGTCAAACAGACCAAGCAGCCGTTCGACCTGCTCGCCATAGAAGCCGCGCTCGACATAGGAAAACTCTCGATGGTGTCCCCAGGGCGTGGCGGTCATCAAACGGGTCCGTCCCTGCCGGATGCACCAGCTGAAGGGATGGGTTTCCACGCCACGGGCCGTCTCCATTCGCCAGTGGGACCAGGCCCGTTCGACGGGATCGCGCAACATGATGATCACGCGGGCGGCCGGGTTATAGTGGGCAATCCGCTCGAGACTCTCGGGCCAGTAGATATAGATCGGCGTGGCCTCGCCCTTCAGGCCGGGGCGGGTCCAGTCGAACTGACGATGATAGGGACCATAGTCCGGATCATGCCAGTCCACGGTCTCGTCGTCGAAGAAATGGACTTCCTTCACCTGCGAGAGCGAGAGATTCGGGTCATCCAACAGGTAGTCGAACAGGGCCGTGGTTCCAGCCTTCTGCACCCCGGCAATGATGAAATCGACCCGGTCGACCACTCAAACCCCGACTTTCATGCTTTCGCGGCCACTCACGGCGATCATTCGTTCTGGATACGGCTTCATTGCCGAAACAACACGGGATAATAGAGGTCTCTTAAACGGCGGACCACAGGGCCGCAGCATTCCGGCGGAACAGGGCGAAGCCTTTGATAACCATTATCGACGAAGAGCGCGGCGAAGTCGTCGTTCAACATGACGGCACCGAGACGCGCCACAGCCTGTCCACGGCTGAGGGCTTTGCGGCCGCCTCAAAGGCCTGGCTGCGGGCGACCTGGGATTCCAAGTATGTCTACTCCTTCGCCTGGATGGGCCGACCCATCATCCAGCTGCCGGAAGACATGGTCCGTCTCCAGGAAGTGATCTGGGACATGAAGCCGGACGTCCTGGTGGAGACCGGCGTTGCCCACGGCGGCAGCCTGATCTTCTATGCCTCCCTCTTCGAGGCCATGGGCAAGGGACGGGTCGTGGGGATCGATATCGAAATCCGCCCGCACAATCGTGCGGCCATCGAGTCCCATCCCATGTTCAAGCGCATCGATCTGGTGGAGGGCTCCTCCACCGCTCCGGAGGTGCTCGACCAGGTCAAGGCCCTGATCAAGCCGGGCGAGAAGGTCCTGGTGGTGCTGGATTCCAACCACACCAAGGCCCACGTCCTGGACGAACTCCGGGCCTATGGCGAAATGGTCGAAGTCGGCTCCTATGTGGTGGCCACTGACGGGATCATGGAACAGGTCAAGGGTGGTCCGCGAACCGGCGATGACTGGGACTGGAACAATCCCAAGGCCGCTGTCGCGGCCTTCGTGGCCGAAAACCCCAACTTCATCGTCGAAGAACCGGCCTTCCCCTTCAATGAGGGCACGGTCACCGAGCGGGTCACCTATTGGCCCGACGCCTTTGTGAAGCGGATTGCCTGATGAAGGTTGTCATCCTTGCGGGTGGCCTTGGCACCCGGATCTCCGAGGAAAGCCACCTTCGGCCTAAGCCCATGATCGAGGTCGGGGGCCAGCCGATCCTTTGGCACATCATGAAGCTGTTCTCGCACTACGGCTTCAACGAGTTTGTCGTCTGCCTCGGCTACAAGGGCTATGTGGTGAAGGAGTATTTCTCCAACTACGTGCTCCACAATGCCGATCTGACCGTGGATCTGGCCAAGGGCGGCATCGAGTATCACGCCACCCATCACGAACCCTGGAAGGTCACCCTGGTGGACACCGGGGCCGAGACCATGACCGGTGGGCGGCTCAAGCGGGTGGCCAGCTATCTGCCCAAGGGCGAACCCTTCTTCCTGACCTATGGCGATGGCGTCGCCGATGTGGATCTGGCGGCCCTGGCGGCCTTCCATCGCGATCATGGCCGCGAGGCCACGGTGACGGCGGTCGCCCCCCCCGGTCGTTACGGGGCACTCGACATCGTCGATGGGGCCGTGGAGCGCTTCATGGAAAAGCCCCCTGGCGACAATGGCCTGATCAATGGTGGTTTCTTTGTCCTCAATCCCTCGGTGATCGAGCGGATCGATGACGACGCCACTGTCTGGGAACAGGGACCCCTCGAGGGCCTGGCTCATGAGGGCAAGCTGATGGCCTATCGCCATGACGGCTTCTGGGCAGCCATGGACACCCTGCGCGACAAGAACCAGCTCGAGGCCCTGTGGGCCTCCGGCCAGGCCCCCTGGCGTCTCTGGTCATGACCCCGGCCTTCTGGGCGGGAAAGCGGGTCCTGCTGACCGGCCATACGGGGTTCAAGGGATCCTGGGCTGCCCTTTGGCTCGTGCGCCTCGGGGCGAAGGTCACAGGTCTGTCCCTTGCTCCCGACCAGATCCCTGCCCTGCACGACCTGGCCGGTGTTTCCGACCTGATCGACGGCCACATTGCCGATCTGCGAAACCTGACCGAGGTTGAGGCTGCCCTCTCGGGGCGGAGCTTTGACCTGGTGCTGCACATGGCCGCCCAGCCCATTGTCCGCACCTCGGTGGAGGATCCGATCGGGACCTTTGCCTCCAATGTCATGGGGACCGCCCACCTGCTCCAGGCCCTGAGAGCCCAGACCGGTCTGAAGGCCGTGCTCTGCATCACCTCCGACAAGGTCTATGCCAATAACGAACAGGGCCGCGCCTTTGCCGAGGGCGACGCTCTTGGGGGCAAGGATCCCTATTCGGCCTCCAAGGCGGCCGCCGAGATCATCATCCAGTCCTACGCCCGCAGCTATTTCGACCGCCTGGGCGTGCCTGTGGCCTCGGCCCGGGGCGGCAATGTCATTGGCGGCGGAGATTTTTCCCGCGACCGCATCGTGGCCGACATTGTCAGGGCGGCGCGCAGCCAGGACGTCACCGTCCTTCGCCACCCGGAGGCGACCCGGCCCTGGCAAAATGTCCTGGACTGTGTGGCCGGCTATCTGACCTATCTCGAACGCCTGGCCACCGACCCGGCGGCCCCCCGCGCCCTGAATTTCGGGCCCCGGCCTGAAGGGGCTGTGGTCACAGTGGGGGAACTGGCCACCCGCGCCACCCGCGCCCTAGGGGCCGCAGACTGGCGCCACGAGCCCGACCCAAATTCACTCGAGGCCCGCAGTCTGGGCATCGATGCCAGCTTGGCCCGCTCGGTCCTGGGCTTCGAAAGCCGCCTCGATGCACCGCAGGCGGTGGACTGGACCATGGACTGGTATCGTCGCCAGGGAGACGGCGAGGGTGCCCAGGCCCTGTGCCTGGAGCAGATCGCGCGCTACGAAGGGCTGTCATGACCGTACCCAATTGCCGTTTTTGCAAGACGCCCCTGACCCAGGATTTCATCGATCTCGGGGACCAGCCCCTGGCCAATGCCTATCTGACCCCCGCCCAGCTCGCGGCCGGGACCGAGAAGGCCTACCCCCTCCATGCCCGTGTCTGCCCCAGCTGTTTCCTGGTTCAGGCCGATGATCCCGTCGCCGCCGACGAGATCTTTGATGAGGGCTATGCCTATTTCTCCTCCTATTCGGAGAGCTGGGTCGCCCACGCCAAACGCTATGCCGAGGCCATGACCGCGCGCTGGGGGCTCGGGCCCCAGTCCCTGGTGATCGAGGTGGCCTCCAATGACGGCTATCTGCTGCAGCATTTCCACAAGGCTGGCATTCCGGTTCTGGGAATCGAGCCCACGGCCAATACGGCCGAGGCGGCGGTGAAGATCGGGGTGCCCACCGAGGTCGCCTTCTTCAATGACGAGACGGGGCGCAGCCTCAAGGCCCGAGGGATCGCGGCGGATCTCATGGCCGGCAACAATGTCCTGGCCCATGTGCCGGACATCGACGGCTTTGTGGCAGGCTTTCAGCATGTGCTGAAGCCGCAAGGGGTCCTGACCTTTGAATTCCCCCACCTGCTGAACCTGATCGAGCTGGTCCAGTTCGACACCATCTATCATGAGCACTATTCCTACCTGTCCCTGCTGGCGGTGGAGCGGGTGCTGCGGGCCAATGGTCTGAGACCGTTCGATGTTGAACTACTTCCCACCCATGGGGGATCCCTGCGCCTGTTCTGCGCCCATCAGGGTTCGGATCATGTGGAGACCCAGGCCCTGGTCACCCTTCGCGATCGCGAGGCCCAGGCCGGTCTCGGCACCCTGGCCACCTATGGCGGCTTCACCGCCCGGGTCGAGGCAGTGCGCGCCGACTTCCTGAAGTTCCTGGCCAAGGCCCGGGCCGAGGGGAAGAAGGTTGCGGCCTATGGTGCTGCGGCCAAGGGCAATACCTTCCTCAACTATTGCGGGGTGGGAACGGATGACATCGTCGCCTCCTTTGATGCCAATCCCCACAAGCAGGACCGTTTCCTGCCGGGCAGCCATATCCCGATCCATGCCCCGTCAAAGGTCGCGGAGATCCGTCCGGACTATCTGGTCATCATGCCCTGGAATCTGAAGGACGAGATCATGGGCCAGCTGGCCTATATCTCCGAGTGGGGCGGCCGGTTTGTCACGGCCTCGCCGGATACCCGGATCCTCGACTGATGCGGTTTACCCCGACCAGGATCGCGGGCGTGGTGCTGGTCGAGCTCGACCCGGTGGCGGACGAGCGGGGATCCTTCGCAAGGCTCCAATGTCCCGATGAGTTCGCCGCGGCCGGGCACAGTTTCGTGCCGCAGCAGACCAGCCTGTCGCGCAACCATCGCCGGGGTACCTTGAGGGGCCTGCATTATGAGCCAGCTCCTCACGAGGAGGCCAAGCTGGTCCGGGCCGTGCGCGGGGCCATTTTTGATGTCGCCGTGGATATCCGTCCCGACAGTCCGACCTATGGCCAGTGGACCGGCCATGATCTGTCGGCAGAGGCGGGCCAGGCCCTGTTGATCGGGCCGGGGCTGGCCCATGGCTTCATCACCCTGACGGACGAGACCGACGTCCTCTATCAGATCGACCGGATCTTTACCCCGGGCCATGGTCGCGGCGCACGCTGGAACGACCCGACCTTCGGGATCGACTGGCCCCTCAGCCCTGTGGTCATGTCCGACCGCGACGCCACCTATCCGGACTGGCAGGATCCCGCCTGATGCTGAGCATTGATCCCACGGCGAAAATTTCGCCCCTGGCCGATATCGAACCCTCTGCCCGGGGCACCCCCATCCGGATCGGGGCGCGGACCATGATCGACGCCTTTGTGAAGATCAAACCGGCGGGGGGCTCTGGCGAGGTCAATATCGGGGCGGACTGCGCCATCAATTCCGGCACGGTCATGTACACCGGCAATGGCATCACCCTTGGTGACGCCGTCCTCATTGCCGCCAACTGCACCCTTGCCCCCACCAACCATGCCATTGCCGACCGCGAGCGTCGGATCCGGGACCAAGGCTTCATGCCCTCACGAGGCGGGATCGTCATCGAGGACGATGTCTGGCTCGGGGCCAATGTCGTGGTCCTTGATGGTGCGCACATTGCCACGGGCTGCGTCATCGCGGCCGGGGCGGTGGTGCGTGGAAAGCTCGAGCCCTACGGCATCTATGCCGGCGTTCCTGCGGTCAGGGTTGGCGAGCGCGGGGCATGAGCCGATACACGGTCATCGGGGCGGGCGGCTATATTGGCCGGCGGCTGGTCAAGACCCTGACGGAGTCCGGCCACGAGGTCTTCGCCCCGGGTCGGGACAATGGCGATCTGTTCGGGGCCGACCTGGGCAAGGTCTTCTATTGCGCGGGCCTGACCGGCGATTATCGCACGCGCCCCTATGACACTGCCGAGGCCCATGTCGGCCTGATCTCGCGCCTGCTCGATCAGGGCCGGTTTGACCGTCTGGTCTATCTGTCCTCCACCCGCCTCTATGATGTGCTGAGCGACGGTGTGGCCTCCGAGGACCGGGCCCTGCCGCTGAACAGCAATGATCCGCGACATGTCTATGAGCTTACCAAGATGACGGGCGAGGTACTTGCCGTCACCCAGTCCGGCGGGCGGGGCTGTGTAGCTCGCCTGGCCTATGTCTTTGACGAGGCCGGTGACGGCTTCCTGTCCCAGTGGCTAGCCCGGGCGACCCAGGACCGGGATCTGACCCTCGACTCAAGCCCCGGCAATGGCCGCGACTATATCCACCTGGATGATGTGGTCCGCGGGCTCCGGGCCATGCTGGATCAGGATGCCCAGGGCATCGTCAACCTGGCCAGTGGCGAGCGCCTGACCAATCGCGCCATTGCCTCGGTGTTTGAAGCCCGGGGCTGGCGGATCAGCTTCAGCCAGACCCAGGACATGGCCCTGCCGGTGAACATCGCCGTGGACCGGCTTGCTGCCCTCGGGGCCTCGGCCAGACCGGTTCTGCCCCTCATCGATGCCTGGCTGGGCTCCCTGGCTCAGC
This sequence comes from uncultured Alphaproteobacteria bacterium, assembly GCA_903930545.1. Classification (GTDB taxonomy): domain Bacteria; phylum Pseudomonadota; class Alphaproteobacteria; order Caulobacterales; family Caulobacteraceae; genus Phenylobacterium. Next base: position 31,552 of record CAIYZB010000246.1, on the reverse strand, counting down.
CCCGCTGACGCGGGCCCAGGCGGCTTTCCACCGTCCTGGCCATCAGGTCGTAGAAGTCCTTGGCGAAGGCGTCGGTCTGGCCCAGGGGCGAGGCCTTGAGCCGCTCACGCTGATTGACCCGGATGTCCGCCACCCGGTCCGGATCATTGGCCAGTTTCACGGCGATGGAGATGAACTCCTCTGGCGAATTGGCGATCAGGTCCGGGAGGCCGGCATTATGCAGGATGGAATAGGACAGGCGCTCGAACAGGGCCTCGCCCACCATGGCCACAGTAGGCACACCCATCCACAGGGCCTCGCAGGTCGTGGTGCCACCGGTCTGGGGGAAGGTGTCCAGGGCGATGTCGATCTCGTTATAGAAGGGCATGTGAGCCCCCCGGACCGGGTTGAACAGAACCCTGTCTTCGGAGACCCCGGCCTTGGCAAAGATGGCGCGCAGGTTCTTGCAGAAGGTCGCCCCACTGCCCTCCGGTCGTACGAACAGGAAGCGTGAATTGGGCACGGCAGCGACGACCTGGGCCCAGATGGTCAGGGTTTCGGTGCTGTATTTGTAGGGATTATTGGCGGTACCAAAGGTCACAACCCCATGACGCTGCATGGGCGGAACCGGGTCGATGACATGACCATCAGGGAAAGCCTGGCGACCCAGGGCGATCCAGGACTTGGGCATTTCGAGGGGGTCCTCGATCAGCATCTCCTTGGACGGTGGCTTCAGATAGGGGTCCACCAGCAGATAGTCGAGATCGAGGCCAGAGGAGTGAGGATAGCCCAGCCAGCTGCCCGAGAGGCGCGCAGGCTTGTAGGCCATGACCCCGATCTTGTTCATATGGGTCGAGCCGCCGAGCTCCCAAAGGATGTCCAGCTGATCATTGGCAATCATCTGGGCGGCGTCACGATCTGTGATGTCGGGTTCCAGACGGAAAGCGGTCACCAGTTCCCTCAGGCGCTTCTGGGTCCCATCTTCCTTGCCTGTATTGAAGGAGTAGCAATAGACCTCGAACCGGTCGTAATCGATGTGCTCGAACAGGGGCATGGCGAAATAGGCCACCGGGTGATTTCGCAGATCGGATGACAGGAATCCGAGACGGATCTTGGAGGTGGGCTTTGGACCCTTGGGATGGGTGATGGGCGTCCGGCGCGCTTCTTCCTCATGGATCTTGCCCCAGGCGCGGTGAGCCTGGACCATGTCGACGCGATCCTGGTGGGTCTTGACCCGGGCCAGATGCTTCAGAAGGGCGGTGTGCTTGTCCTCCCGTGCCCACATCTGAGCCATCTCGCCGTATGGCATCATGGACTCGGCCTGTTCGTACTCGCCAACGCGAACAAGGATCTCGCACGACACCTTGGCCGAGGTCCCGGTAATGCGTTTCAGGGGCAGGATCGGCTTCAGGGCCTGATAGGCCTGTTCGATGTTCTCGCCTTCATTGCCATGACGTGAGCGTTCATAGCTCTCGGCCAGGGCCAGGACATATTCCACCTTGTCCGGAGTCAGCTCGACAGCCCGCTTGAAGTGGATATTGGCCTTGGCGCGGTCATTGTCGGCAATGCAGCCGCCCATCTGGTAGTGGATCCATCCCTGATCGGGCAGGCGCTGAACCAGGGCTTCGAGATAGGTGAGGGCGTCGCGGATCCGGCCTGACCGGCGCAGCAGGATGACCTTGGCTTCGAGCAGCCGGGGATGATCGGGCATGGCCTCAAGGGCGCGGTCCATGGCCGCCTCAGCCTCGGCATGGTTGTGACGGCGGTTCTCGACGGAGGACAGGTCCAGCCAGGCGTCGAGGAAATCCTTCTTCAGATTGACCGCCTGACGGAACCGCATAGCAGCCTGGTCGAGCTTTTTCTGACTCAGCATCGCCCGGCCCAGGGCGCGCTGGTACTCTGCGTTTCGCGGGTCCTGGCGCGCCAGCTTGGCGAAGACCACTTCAGCCGCTGGACCGTTGTCCTGATCATTCAGCACATTGCCCTTGTTCATCAGGGCTGATGGATTGCCAGGACTGACCTTCAGGGCCTGATCAAAGACCTTGATGGCTTCCGGCAAGCGCGCGAGGCGACGCAGAACCACGCCGCGAATGTTCAGGAGATCAAAATTGCGCGGGTAGCGCTGAATGCCTTCCAGCGACCAGTGGTCCGCCTCCGCGAAGCGATCAAGGCGGTGCATGTTCAAAAGGGCGATTCGGTAGGTATTCGCCGGCTGGTTTGGATCATCGTTCAGAGCCGCGATAATCAGATCGACAGCCTGGCCATACTCGCCGGCCTTGAGGGCGGCATTGGCGTCAACGAACCTCTGATCCATTCCGGTCTTCCAGATATCTTGTGCGCCGGGCGACGGCACTCACCTGGACAGAGCCTTAAGGCTCTGCGGCTGGGAAGGCTAGTCTTGGAGGTTGATCAAGGTCTGGGCGACCGGGACTGACGGACGGGCCGGGCGATGGCGACGCAGATCCTCGAGCGCCAGTGGCACCAGGGACCAGGGTTCAACCAGATATCGGAAGGCCAGTCGGCCGGGTTGGCTGACCAGGCGGAAAAGCCACTCCAGGCCGATGCGACCCATCCATCGCGGAGCTGCGATCTGGGCACCGCCCTCATAATCATAGGCTGCGCCCACGGAAAACAGGACGCCCGAGGTCAGGGCGGCGCGGTTCTGACGGATCCACGCCTCCTGGCGCGGCATGCCCATACCGACAAAGATGATGTCGGGACGGAAGGCCCTGATCCTGGCAAGCAGGGCCTGGTTTTCTGCTCCCTCCGGAGCCATGTCGAAATAGCCATTCTGACAGGCCAGGGTGGTTGCGGGGAACTCGGCCTTGAGCTTCTCGCAGGCGCGTTCGGCCACGCCCGGGGCCCCGCCGAGATAGAAGACCCGCCATTTGCGGGCATTGGCCAGGGCCCAGAACCGGTCGCGCCAGTCCAGATAGGTGGATCGATGCTTCTGTTCGAGGGGCAGGCCCAGCATCCGGCCCCAGGCGATCATGGGGGTCGAATCCACCTGAATCAGATCAGCGTCCGCATAGAAGGTCTGGAAGTCCTTGGAGCGTTGCAGGAGGTAGAGGCTGTGGGCATTGTGATTGGCAATGACGGCGCTACGCCGCTCGCGCACATAGCCATCCACGGTGGTCAGCACCTCGTCCGGGGTCACCAGATCGACTTCGGCACCAAGCAGGCGCAGGCGGGTAGGGCGGCTGGTCATGGTGCCACCCTGCGCCACCCTCACTTTCAGCGCGGTTAGGAAGCGTGGTTAAACCCCGTTAGGCGTGAAGGTGGCTGTCAGGCCTGAGCCAGGGCCTCTTCCACCTGACCCAGCCGGTCCTTGCCGAAGAACATTTCGTCCCCGACGAAGAAGGTCGGGATGCCGAAGACGCCCCGGGTCACGGCGGTCTCTGTATTGGCCACAAGCTCGGCCTTGACCTCCGGGTCCTGGGTGGCCTCCAGCAGGGCCCTGGCATCCAGTCCGGCCTTGGTCAGGCACTCTGCAACTATGGCCGGGTCGTCCATCTTCAGGCCCTGTTCCCACATGCCGCTCAGCACGGCATCGAGATAGGCCTGTGAAACCCCCGCCCGCCCCGCCGCGATCATCCCGCGCATGATCATCAGGGTGTTGACCGGAAAGTTCGGATTCATCCTGAAGTCGGTCAGGCCATGCTTACGGATGAACCTCTGGGTCTCCAGGCTCTCATAGGCCAGCTTGCCCTTCACCTCACCGAAGGCCTCCATGGGCGAGCGGTTGTTGGTGGCCTTGAAGATGCCTCCCAGCAGACAGGGCTGAAGGCGGATCTCAGCGCCCTGGCGGGCAGCGACCCCGGGCAGGACCTTCCAGGACAGATAGGCATTGGGGCTGCCGAAATCGAAAATGAAGTCGATGGTCTTGGTCATGATCAGGGTCTCACCAGGTTTCCGACCAGGGGCGCAGGTCGAGTTCGTGCGTCCAGGCTGAACGCGGTTGGTTATGCAGCCAGACATAGTTCCGCGCGATGGCATCCGGCTTCAGGACGCTGTCCTCGGCCAGACGGGCCTCCACGGCCTCAAGGGGCAGGTTGGAGCGCAGGAAGGTCCCGTCAATGGCCCCGTCCACGACCACGTGGGCGATGTGGATACCCTTGGGGCCCAGCTCCCGCGCCATGCTCTGGGCCACGGCTCGAAGTCCGTGTTTTGCCGCAGCAAAGGCCGCAAAATGGTCGCGCCCGCGCAGGGAAGCGCTGGCTCCGGTGAACAGGATCGTGCCGCGACCCCTGGGCTGCATGACCCGGGCGGCCTCACGCCCGGCCAGGAAGCCCGCGAAACAGGCCATCTCCCAGACCTTGGTAAAGACCCGGCTGGTGGTCTCGGTAATGGAGAAGCGGACATTGGCTCCGATATTGAAGACCACGACCTCCAGGGGGCCGATCTCGCCTTCGATCCGGTCGAACAGGGCGACCATCTCGGCCTCCTCCCGGGCATCCACTCCAAAACAGTGGGCCGTTCCACCTTCGGCCCGGATCGAGTCGGCCAGGGCCTCCAGCTGATCCAGATTGCGGCCTCGGCGGGTGATGCAGACCGGGTGGCCTTCAGCGGCAAAGGCCCGGGCAATGGCCCCGCCCACGCCGTCTCCCGCACCGATCACAAGGCAGACGCCCTTGGAATCGCCAGACATGAAGCCGCTCCAGTCAGTTTATTTTCTGGACTGACTATGATAGTCAAATGGCCAACAGGTCAACCTGCCCGTGGAGCGCGTCGATGAAGTGGGAAAGTCTGGGGTCGGAGCCCTGTTCCCTTGCCCGGACCGTGGCCGTCATCGGTGATCGCTGGACCCTGCTTCTGCTCAGGGACTGTTTTCTGGGGGTGCGCCGGTTCGAGGACTTTCAGTCCCGGCTTGGCATTTCCCGCACCCTGATTGCCGACCGGCTCAAGGGGCTGGTCGGCGAAGGGGTCCTTCGCAAGGTGGCCTATCAGGACAATCCGGCCCGCTATGACTATCGCCTGACGGAAAAGGGTCTGGACCTGCAACCGGTCATTCTGGCCATGGTCCACTGGGGCGACCTTCACTATGCGGGGCAGGATGGCCCCCCCTTGCTGCATCGACACCGGGGTTGCGGCTGCGACTTTCACCCCGTCCAGACCTGTTCCGAATGCGGTGAAGTGGTCACCGCCCGGGACGTTGAAACCCGACCTGGCCCCAATTGGGAAACTGTCATGGGAATGCCATAGGATCAGTGGCTTACTGTCTTCCGGCCACGGAGATTCGCAACTGCCGGTATTCAAACCCCTGACGGACCTAGCTGCGTCCCTGCTCCAACCTGCCAACCGGCGGGATGCAGGGGCTGAGCCGACCCTGGGTCCCAGGCTGGATGCAGGCCCACCCTATGCGGCTCTGGTCGATGCCCTCCCTGACCCCGTCATGGTTATCTCTGCCCAGGAGCCGGACGACCTGATCGGTCGCCGGTTCATCCTGATCAATGCGTCGGCCCGGGAGACCTTTCAGGCCCAGGCCGAGACGGGGCTGCTGGTCACCCTGATCCGTGATCCCCAGGTCCTGGAAACCGTTGATGAGGCCCTGTTCGGGGCCATCGAAAGTGAAACCCTGTTTTCCATGGGCGGTGCCCAGGGCCGAATTCTGAGGGCCATGGCCAAGCCTCTGGGCGAGGCCCCGGACGGATCGCGCCTGGCTCTGCTGGTCCTGAGGGACGAAACCGACGCCCGTCGGGCTGAACAGACCCGGGCCGATTTCCTGGCCAATGCCAGTCATGAACTGCGCACCCCCCTGGCCTCGCTGTCCGGCTTCATCGAGACCTTGCGGGGCCACGCCAAGGAAGATCCCAAGGCCCGGGACCGGTTTCTCGGCATCATGCAGGGCCAGGCCGAGCGCATGTCGCGGCTGGTGGACGATCTGATGAGCCTCAGCCGGATCGAGATGAATGAGCACGTGCCACCCTCGGACCGCGTGGACTTCGTAGCCGCGACCCAGGACGTGGTGGATGCCCTGGCCCTGATGGCGGCCGACCGGCAGGTCAGTTTCGCCACGGACATGCCGGCCCGCGACGGCACCTTCATCACCGGGGACCGGGATCAGGTCATCCAGGTAATTCAGAACCTGGCCGATAACGCCCTGAAATATTCCCCCGCCGGCTCGACCATTCGCCTGGCTGTGGAGGGGGGCCTGACTGCGGAACAGGCGGCAGAGACCTGGAACCTCGAAGCTGGTCGCATGACCCTGCTCAGTCCGGACCGGGCGGGCGTGCGATATGTCAGGCTGAGGGTCACGGATGCCGGGGTCGGTCTGGCCCGCGAGCACCTGCCGCGCCTGACGGAGCGATTCTACCGTGTGGAAGGCCAGAAGAGTGGTGAGCGGCCCGGGACAGGGCTTGGGCTCGCCATCGTCAAGCACATCGTCAACCGACACCGGGGTGGCTTCGTGGTGGAAAGCCAGGAGGGCAAGGGGGCCAGTTTCACGGTCTATTTCCCAATGATCTGACGGCGGCTGATAGGCAGTTATAAAACTGTCATCAATTCGTCGCATGAACCGACAACTGGCGTGCAAGAAGCGCCGAGACCACGGTGTTCTCACCGTTCTGAAGCGGATCGCGCAATGTTCACCTGGGTTGCCCTTGCGGCGCTCATCCTGTTTTCCGGCCTTTCCTATTTTGCAGGACGCCGTCGCGCGGCTGGCCTGCAGGGGGCGCCGGTCAGTCTCCATTCCCTGCCGGGTTATCACGGTGCCTATGTAGCGCTGTGGGCAGGGGTGCCTGCCGCCCTGCTGGTGCTGCTGAGTGCGGGTTTCGGCGGGCCCCTTGGGGAAGTCCTGGTCAGGGCCGCGCCGCCCGCCGCCATTTCCAGCATGGACGCCTTCCAGTCGGATGTCTTCTTCGACGACGCCCTGGCTATGTCCAGGGGGCAACAGGCCAGCGAGACGGTCTATGAAGGCCCCCAGAAGGCCGCCCTTGATGCGGCGATCACCAAGTCCAGGCTGATCAGCGACCTTATAACCTATGGCACCCTGGCCGCCGCCGTTGTGCTGGCCCTGTCCGGGGCCGTCCTGGCCTATCCGAGACTCGCCAGGGATTTCCGCGCTCGCAACCGGGTGGAGGGCTGGATCTATGCGGTCTTCCTGGCCTGTTCGGTGACTGCTGTCCTCACCACGGTGGGCATTGTTGCCTCCCTGGTCTGGGAAAGTCTGAGGTTCTTCCACGCGGTTCCCATCCAGTCCTTCCTTCTGGGCACCGAATGGGATCCCCAGATCGCCATGCGCACGGATCAGTATGCGTCGGCCGGGGCCTTCGGTGCTGTGCCGCTTTTTGCCGGCACCTTCCTGATCATGCTGATCGCCATGGCCGTGGCGGCTCCGATCGGCCTGTTCTCGGCCATCTATCTTTCGGAATATGCCTCGGCCCTCAGCCGCTCGATCATCAAGCCCCTGCTCGAGATCCTCGCGGGCGTGCCCACCGTGGTCTACGGCTTCTTCGCCGCCCTCACCGTCGGACCCCTGTTCCGGGCGGGCTTCAACGCCCTGGGTGCCCAGCTTGTCGGGGGCGAGTTTGACGCCCTCGGCCAGTATCTCATGCAGGTCCAGAACCAGATGGCCCTGGTGGCCGGTGCGGTCATGGGCATCATGCTGATCCCCTTTGTGTCCTCCCTGTCCGACGACATCATCAATGCCGTGCCCCAGTCCCTGCGGGATGGCTCCCTCGCCATGGGGGCGACCCGCTCCGAGACCGTGAAAAAGGTCGTCCTGCCGGCGGCTCTGCCCGGAATCATGGCGGCCATGCTGCTCGCCGTTTCACGGGCCGTGGGCGAGACCATGATCGTGACCATGGCGGCGGGACTTCAGGCCAAGACAACCTTCAATCCCCTGGATACCGTCACCACGGTGACCGTCCAGATCGTCACCCTGCTGACCGGGGACCAGGAGTTCGACAGCCCCAAGACCCTCTCGGCCTTTGGTCTGGGCCTCACCCTGTTTGTGGTGACCCTGGGTCTGAACATCATCGCCCTGCGGATCGTCCAGAAATACCGGGAACAGTATGACTGACGCCACCCAGAACTCCGCCAGGGCCCTCGACCTGCGCACCCGCGTCGAGGCCCGCCTCAAGGCTCGCAATGCCAGCGAAAGGCGCTTCCGGCTCTATGGCCGGGTGGCCATCATCGTGGCCCTGTCCTTCCTGGCCGTCCTCGTCGGGCGCATCGCCGTCCAGGGCTGGACGACCTTCATCGACACCCAGGTGACGGTGCAGGTCTATCTGAAGCCTGAGCGGATCGATGCCGCGGACCCCAGCCTTGCCAATTATGACCTTCTGGTCGCGGAATCCGTCCTCGCCAGTGTCGGCGAGCAGGACGACGACTATGGCGAGGCATCCGGCAAGGTCATGGACATCATGTCCAATGACCTCGGTTTCCAGCTGCTGAGACAGGTCAAGGCCGATCCGAGCCTGATCGGCAAGACCGTCACTGTCACGGGCCCGCTAAAGGCTGACGCCGCCCTCTATTTCAAAGGCGCGATCAGCCGGTCCACGGACGAGGCGGACCGCAAGCTCAATGACCGCCAGCTCAACTGGCTCGACAAGCTGGACAAGGCTGGAGCGGTCAAGCGCGGCTTCAACTGGCAGTTCTTCACCCGTTCGGACTCCACCGAGCCGGAACAGGCCGGGGTCCTGGGGGCTGTGGTCGGCTCGGCCATGATGCTGCTGATCACCGCCATGCTGGCCATCCCTATCGGGGTTCTGGCGGCGACCTATCTCGAAGAGTTCGCGCCCAAGAATGCCTGGACCGACATGATCGAGGTGAACATCAACAACCTCGCGGCCGTGCCCTCGATCGTCTATGGCCTGCTGGGTTTGGCGGTCTTCATCAATGGCCTTGGCGTGCCGCGCTCCTCGCCCCTGGTGGGCGGCCTGGTTCTGGCCCTCATGGCCCTGCCAACGGTCATCATCGCCACCCGCTCGGCCCTCAAGGCTGTGCCCCCGTCGATCCGGGAAGCCGCCCTCGGGGTCGGTGCCTCGCGCACCCAGACCGTATTCCACCACGTCCTGCCCCTGGCCATGCCCGGGGTGATGACGGGTGCCATCCTGTCCCTGGCCCATGCCCTGGGCGAGACGGCCCCCCTGCTGATGATCGGCATGGTCTCCTTCGTTCCAGGGGTGCCGGACGGCTTCACCGGCGCGGCCACCGTCCTGCCGGTCCAGGTCTTCATCTGGGAGAACGCCTCGGAGCGTGCCTTCCACGAACGTACGGCCGGGGCGATCCTGGTCCTGCTCGCCTTCATGGTCATCATGAACCTGGCCGCGATCATTGTTCGCCGCCGGTTTGAACGCCGGTGGTAGGCGTCATGAGTCAATTTACGAGGTCACCCATGCCCAGCCAGCGCGACGATGCGGCGGCCCAAGGCCCCAAGATCAAGATCCGCGCCCGCGACGTGAATGTCTTCTATGGCGAGAAGCAGGCCCTGTTCGACGTCTCCCTCGACGTGCCGGAACGCTCGGTCACGGCCCTGATCGGGCCGTCGGGCTGCGGCAAGTCCACCTTCCTGCGCTGCATCAACCGGATGAATGACACCATTCCGGGTGCGGTGGTGAAGGGCCGGATCGAGATCGATGGTGAGGACGTCAATGACAAGGCCCTGGATCCTGTGGTCCTGCGGGCCCGGGTCGGCATGGTCTTCCAGAAGCCCAATCCCTTCCCCAAGACCATCTTCGAGAACGTGGCCTATGGCCCGCGTATCCACGGCATAGCCTCCAGCAAGAAGGACCTGGCCGAGATTGTCGAACGCTCCCTGAAGCGCGCCGGTCTCTGGGCCGAGGTGGCTGATCGCCTTCATCAGCCGGGTACCGGTCTGTCCGGTGGTCAGCAGCAGCGTCTGGTCATCGCCCGCGCCATTGCGGTCAGCCCTGAGGTCATCCTGATGGACGAGCCCTGCTCGGCCCTGGACCCCATCGCCACGGCCCGGATCGAGGAACTGATCGACGAGCTGCGCCATCAGTACAGCATCGTCATCGTCACCCACTCCATGGCCCAGGCCGCCCGTGTGAGCCAGAAGACCGCCTTCTTCCATATGGGCAAGCTGGTGGAAGCCGGGGCGACGGACGAGATCTTCACCAATCCCAAGGATTCCCGCACCCAGGACTACATCACCGGCCGGTTCGGCTAGAGGTGCCCCAGGTGAACGAACACATCGTCCGGTCCTATGAGGACGAACTCAACGCCCTGACGGCAGAGTGTGCCCGCATGGGGGGCTTGACTGAAGCCCAGGTGTCCGACGCGCTTGACGCGGTGGTGAAACGCGATCGCGCCCTGGCCGAGGCCGTCATGGGTCGCGACACTCGCCTTGACCATCTTCAGGCCGATATCGAGCGTCGGTCGATCCGGCTCATCGCCCTGCGCCAGCCCATGGCCAATGACCTGCGCCGTACCGTGGCCGCCATGAAGATTGCCACCAATCTCGAGCGGGTCGGCGACCTGGCCAAGAACATCGCCAAGCGCACCATAGTACTCACCGAGGCCGAGCCCATGACGCCCCTGACCCGCTCCATCGAGCGCATGGGGCGGCTCGTCCAGGGCCGACTGACCAGTGTCCTGGATGCCTATACGTCTTCGGACGTGGAACGGGCCATTGGGGTCTGGTCCCGGGACGACGAGGTCGACGAACATTACAACTCCTTGTTCCGGGAGCTGCTGACCTACATGATGGGCGACCCGCGCACGATCACCGCCTGTGCGCACCTGTTGTTCGTCGCCAAGAACCTTGAGCGTATCGGCGACCACGCCACCAACATCGCCGAGATCATCCACTATGAAATCACGGGCGAGGAGATGATCTCAGCAGATCGTCCCAAGTTCGACGCCCTCTATTCATGAACCGGGCCCCCTGATGACACCCTATATTCTCATCGTTGAAGACGACGACGCCATCTCCGCCCTTCTGGAGTATAATCTGTCCAAGGACGGATATGAGGTTGTGGTCGCCGCAGATGGCGAAGAGGCCCTGACCCTGGTCTCGGAACGCCTGCCCGACATCGTGGTCCTGGACTGGATGCTGCCCAAGGTCTCCGGCATCGAGGTCTGCCGCCGTCTGAGGCAGCGGACCGAGAGCCGCAATGTCCCGATCATCATGCTCACGGCCCGCGGCGAGGAGAGCGACCGGATCCGCGGCCTGGATACCGGGGCTGACGACTATGTGGTCAAGCCCTTCACCATGAGCGAGCTGTCTGCCCGCATCCGCGCTGTGCTGCGCCGCCTGCGCCCCGGTCTGGCCGAGGACCGGGTCAAGCGCGGCGACCTCATCATCGATCGGGTGGCCCATCGGGTGAAGCGCCAGGGTGAGGAGATTCATCTGGGCCCGACGGAGTTCCGTCTGCTGGATTATTTCATGCAGAACCCCGGCCGGGTCTTCTCCCGCGAACAGCTTCTGGATGCGGTCTGGGGCTCCGATGTCTATGTCGAGGCCCGCACTGTGGACGTCCACATCGGCCGGCTTCGCAAGGCGCTGAACACCGGCAATGGCGAAGACCCGATCCGTACGGTTCGCTCGGCCGGCTATTCCCTCGACCTTGAGGCCTGAGGCCGGACTTGACGCTCCGGCTCGCAAGGGCCAAAGCGCCGGTCCATGAACATTCTCCTTGTTGGCTCCGGCGGGCGTGAGCACGCCCTGGCCTGGAAGATCGCCGCCTCGCCCCTCGTCACCCGTCTGGTCATGGCCCCGGGCAATCCCGGTATGGCCAGTCTGGGCGAGCTTGTGGCCATCAAGGCCACGGATGTGGCCGCCCTTGTCGCCCAGGCCCGGGCCATGGCGGCCGACCTGGTGGTGATCGGTCCTGAGTCCGCTGTGGAACTGGGCCTCGCCGATCAACTTCAGGCGGCCGGGATCCCCTGTTTTGGTCCCGTGGCCCAGGCGGGTCAGCTGGAGACCTCCAAGGCCTTTACCAAGGCCTTCTGCGCCCGCCATGGCCTGCCAACGGCGGCCTATCGGGTCTTTGATCAGGCCGAACCGGCCCGGGCTGCCCTCGACGACTTCACCCCGCCCTACGTCATCAAGGCCGATGGCCTGGCAGCGGGCAAGGGGGTGACCGTGACCTCCGACCGGGCTGAGGCCGAAGCCGCCATCGACGACATCCTGGGGGGCAAGTTCGGCGGAGCCGGGGCCCGGGTGGTGCTGGAGGAGTTCCTCGAGGGCGAGATCGGCTCCTTCTTCGCCCTTTGCGACGGCCAGAGCGCCATGATGTTCGGCGGTGCCCAGGACCACAAGCGGGCCTTTGATGGCGAGACCGGGCCCAATACCGGGGGTATGGGCACCTATGCGCCGGCCCCGGTCTTCACCTCCGAACTGGTGGATCAGGTCCGCACCCGTCTCGCCGAGCCTGCCTTTGCCGGCATCGCCTCAGAAGGGGCCCCCTATCGCGGGGTGCTGTTTGTCGAGCTGATGGCCACGGCTGATGGTCCCAAGCTGGTGGAATTCAATGTCCGCTTCGGGGACCCGGAATGCCAGGTCCTGATGCTGCGGCGGAAAAGCGATCTCGTGCCCTATCTCATGGGCTGTGCCACTGGCACCCTGGACCATATGCCGCCGCCGGAATGGTCAGACGAGGCCGCCGTCTGCGTGGTGCTGGCGGCCAGGGGTTATCCCGAAGCCCCGGAGACCGGCAGCCTGATCCAGGGCGCTGACCAGGACTTCGGTGAGGGCGTGGTGGTCTTCCACGCCGGAACCCGGCTGGATGAGGCCGGTGGGCTTCGCGCGGCCGGGGGTCGGGTGCTGAATGTATGCGCCCGGGCCGCCAGCTTCGAGGCGGCCCGCGCCAGGGCCTATGCGGCCGTGGCCGCCATCGACTGGCCCGAAGGTTTCCACCGCACCGATATCGGCTGGCGGGCAATGGCCCGGGGAACTTAGTCTCGGGAATGTGCCTTGCCCGGCGGGCAGGGCGCTCGATAGAGTGATTCAAACAACTGTAAGACACCTGGGGGGTCGCCATGGCCGATGAAGCCGAGCAGCAGCGCGAGCAGCTCAACACCGGAACCAAGGAAGTGGCCGAGAGCCATCGCTTTGACGAAGGCTCCCTCAATGAATGGCTGAAGGCCAATGTCGAGGGCTTCGAAGGTCCTCTGGAGGTCCGCCAGTTCAAGGGTGGCCAGTCCAACCCCACCTATCAGCTGGTGACGCCGAACAAGAAATACGTCATGCGGCGCAAGCCCCCGGGCAAGCTCCTGCCCTCGGCCCATGCGGTCGACCGGGAATACAAGGTCATCTCGGCCCTCTATCCCACGGGCTTCCCCGTGGCCCGGTCCTATGGCCTGTGCACGGACGATTCCGTCATCGGCACCATGTTCTATGTGATGGACATGGTTGAGGGCCGGATCCTCTGGGATCAGTCCCTGCCGGCCTATACCCCGGAAGAACGCCGGGCCATCTATATGGCCAAGCTCAAGACCCTGGCCGACCTGCACAATACTGACCACGAGGCCATCGGCCTTGGGGACTATGGCAAGCCCGGCAACTATATGGGCCGTCAGGTGGACCGCTGGACCAAGCAGTACCGGGCCTCGGAAACCATCACCATCCCCGAGATGGACCAGCTGATCGACTGGTTGCCCAAGACGGTCCCGGTCCAGGAACGCACCTCGGTGGTTCATGGCGACTATCGCCTGGACAATATGGTTCTGCACGCCACGGAGCCGAAGGTGGCTGCGGTCCTGGACTGGGAACTCTCGACCCTGGGCGAGCCCCTGGCCGACTTCACCTATCTGCTGATGAACTGGCACAATGGTGCCATCGCCCAGATCCCCGACTTCAAGGCCCACGGCATCCCCACCGTCGAGGAATATGTCGAGGAATATTGCCGCCTGACGGGCCGTTCGGGCCTGCCGGAGGTGAACTGGTTCTTCGCCTATAACGCCTTCCGACTTGCCGGAATTCTGCAGGGGATCGTCGGTCGCGTCCGCGATGGCACCGCCAATAGTCCCCAGGCCGCGGCCATGGCCGATCGGGTGCCGAACCTTGCCCAGTCTGCCTGGGCCTTTGCCAAGAAGGCCGGAGCCTAGGCCTTGCCGGGCTCTGAGAGGGGCCTGATCAAGGCATCGAGGGCCTCCGGGACCTCAAAGACCGCCTCGACGGGCCAGGACCTGATCCTGGCCCGCCATGCGGGGGGTAGGCGCACCCAGTCCTTTTCTGTGGTCACCAGTCCCGCCTCGAACTGAGCCGCCCGGTCCGCCAGGATCTTCAGGGTCGCCTCGTCATAGGCGAAGTGATCGGGGAAGCTGACAAAGTCCTTCAGGTCACAGCCTGCGGCCTTCAGGGCGCGCTCCACCTTCCAGGGCTTGCCGATCCCGGCAAACCCGACCTGGGGCCCGGCGGGCAGGGCTTCGCGCGGGGCCATGCGGGCCAGCAGGACCGGGGTGGTGCTGAACAGGGCCAGGAGCTCGGGATCAGCGGCTTCCAGGTCGGCGGGTAGCATCAGGACCACCGCATCGGCCCTCGCCAGCCCGACCTTGAAGGGCTCCCTTAAAGGGCCGGTGGGAAAGACCGAGCCATCCCCGAAGGGCCACTCGCCATTGCGGGTCTCGCCGTCCACCACCACCAGGGACAGGGTCTTTCTCAGGCCGGGATTGGTGTGGCCGTCATCCATCACCACCACAGAGGCACCAGCCGCCTTAGCAGCACGGGCACCGACCACCCGGTCGGCGGAGACCCAGAAGGGATGGCTGGCCCCCAGCATCAGGGGTTCATCCCCTACATCTGCAGCGGTGTGGATGGCCGGGTCCACGCGGACCGGGCCCTTGAGCTTGCCGCCATAGCCCCGCGACAGGCCATGCGCCCCGTCGATCCGCCCCAGCAGGGCGGCGACCACGGGGGTCTTGCCAGTGCCACCGGCGGTGAGATTGCCCACACAGATCACCGGCAGGCCGGCGTCGACGGGCACGGTGCGGGCGATCCGCCGCGCCGTCACCGCTGTCCATATCCAGGACAGGGGGGTCAGGAGGGCGCGGGTCACCGGCGCCGGGACATCCTCGCGCACATACCACCAGCGGGGCGTGGGCAGCTTCATGCGGGCAACAGGGGCGATAGCAGGGTCAGGGTCTGATCCAGAGCCGCCCCCTGTCGCTGGACATAGGTCAGGGCGGCCTCGCCCATGCGCCTCGCCACCATGGGATGGTCCAGCAGGCCCTTCAGATCGCGGGCCAGGTCTGTGGTCTCCAGGGCAGCCATCTCGGCAAACATCTCGCCATAGACAGCTGCCGAATTGAAAGCGTGGGGGCCGGTCAGGATCGCCGTGCCGAACCAGGCAGGCTCCAGGGGATTGTGCCCACCGATGCCGGGGCCGAAGCCGCCGCCCATGACGGTGATGTCGGCCAGGGCGAAGAACAGGCCCATCTCCCCCAGGGTGTCAGCCAGATAGACATCGGTGGTGGCGCTCAGGGGTTCCCCCGCACTGCGTTGGGCGAGACTGTGGCCTTTCTGCCTGAGGCTCCCGGCCAGGTCAGGCCCGCGAACCGGATGACGGGGGGCGAGGATGAGCAGAGGTCGGGGCGGCAGGGCAGCCAGGATCAGGTCCTCGTCGCCGGGATGGGTGCTGGCGGCAAGGACCACGGGGCGATCGCCGATGATGGCCGCAAGCCGCTCGCGCTCATTAGGGGCGTCCGGGGGCGGGGCGGCGATACGTTTCAGATTGAGCTGAGGTCCGACCCGGGCGCCCAGGCCCCTCAGACGATTGGCGCTGGCTTCGTCCTGTGGACAGACCAGGGCCAGGCTCGACAGCAGATGGCGTGCAAGGTGCGGAAACCTCTGCCAGCCCCGGGCGCTGCGTTCGGTGATCCGCGCGGAGATCAGGGCCAGGGGCATGGCGCGGCGGCGGGCCGCTTCAATCAGGTTCGGCCAGAGCTCGCTCTCCACCAGCACCCCGAGATCCGGCTGCCAGTGGGCCATGAACCGGCGAACAGCCGCAGGGGTGTCCACCGGGACATATTGATGGATCACCCCCTGGGGCAGGCGCTCGGCCAACAGGTCGGCAGAGGTCCGCGTGCCTGAGGTGACCAGCAGGTTCAGGTCCGGCCGATCCCTGCACAGGGCCTCGATGAGGGGCAGGAGTGAGACGCTCTCGCCGACGCTCACCGCATGGAGCCAGGCGAGTTTGCCAGGGGGGCGGGGGTGGCCGGCCCGGCCCCTGCGCTCGCCCAGGCGCGCGGGGTCTTCTTTCCCCGCCCGTGCCCTGGCTGCCAGGATCTGGTCGGCCACAGGACTGAGCAGCCAGGTCAGGCCGCCATAGAGGCTGAGGGAAAGGGGTGCCAAGGCCCGGGTCAGACCATGTGGGCCGGGGCGAGGCGGCAGTCCGCCCCATCCCCGGTTTCGATCTGCAAGGTCGAATGGCCGATGCCGAACTGGCCGTTCAGCCCCTCGCAGACATCCCGCAGGAAGGCATCGGCATCGACATTGTCCGGCCGGGTCAGGTGGGCGGTGAGGGCGGTTTCCGTGGTGCTCATGGCCCAGACATGCAGGTCATGGACATCGGCAACGCCGGCCTGCTCTGCCAGATAGGCTCTCACGGCCTCGACATCGATCCCCTTGGGCGCCGCATCCAGGGCCAGGTCCATGGAATCCTGCAGCAGGCCCCAGGTGCCGGCCACGATGACGGCGCAGATCCCCAGACTCATCACCGGGTCGATCCAGGCGAAATCGGTAAGGGACATGATGATGGCCCCGCCCACCACGGCCAGGGAGATCCCGGCATCTGCGGCCATGTGCAGAAAGGCTCCGCGCAGGTTCAGGTCGTGATGGCCGCGCATGAACATCAGGGCGGTGGCACCGTTGATGACCACGCCGATTGCGGCGACCACCATGACCGGCAGGGTGGCGATCTCACCGGGGCTGGCAAAGCGTCGCACGGCCTCCGAGGCAATGCTGCCTACTGCCACCAGCAGCAGGACGGCATTGGCGAGCGAAGCCAGGACAGTGGCCTTGCGCAGGCCATAGGTCCGGCGACCGGACGGTGCCCATTTCGCCATGACCGTCGCACCCCAGGCCAGGAGCAGGCCCAGGACGTCCGACAGATTGTGTCCGGCATCCGCCAGCAGGGCGAGCGAGCCTGACCAGATCCCGACCGTGGCCTCGGTAATCACAAAGCCGAGGTTCAGGCTGATCCCGATGGCAAAGGCGCGGCCGAAATCCTTGGGGGCATGGTGATGCCCGTGCCCACCATGGCTGTGCCCATGGCCGTGATGGTGATTATGGTCGTGCGCGTGGTCGTGATGGTGATCGTGGGCCATGAGCCTATGTCTCACTGCCTGTGGGCCGGATCAATCCGGCTTGAGGCCCAGCAGGACCTCGGCCCGACGAGTGGCGGCCGACAGGCGGGCTGACCAGTCTTCCACCAGGGCCTCGATCATGGCGTCATCGGCATCTGAGGGCACGAAGAGCGGACCGTCCCAGACCGTCGCGCCACGGCCAAAGGGCACACCGACCATGACCTTGTCCCAGGTATCCAGCCGGCCACAGGGGGAGACCGCCGTGCCCATCAGATAGGTGGGGGCCCCGGTGCGCTTGGCGATCTGGAGCGAGCCCGGGGCAATGCGCTCATTGGGGCCGCGGGGGCCATCCGGCGTGGCCAGCAGGACTCCGCCGCCCTCGACCCAGCTCAGGGCCGCCCGGAACGAGGCCACCACAGCCCGGGCCTTGGCAGAGTCGCCCTTCTTGGCCGAGGAGGTGCGGATCGCCCCATAGCCCGACATGGCCAGGGCCTGGGCAATGAACTCCCCGTCGCCGGAGGGCGAGATCAGACAGTTGCGGGCTCGCTTGCGCCACATGTGGCCCACGCCAAGGCAGATGGGCAGGCGGCCATGCCAGATCAGGGCAATGGCCCCCCGGGTGCCGTCAAAATCGGCCCGGCACGGGTCCAGGTTCTCGTGGGTCCAGCGCACGGTGCGATGGATGATGATCAGCCACAGGCCCAGGATGAAGCCCAGGGTGGCCTGGACGGCCGGATGGCGCAGAAACTTCTTCATGCCCCGGTTTCTACTTCAAGGTCCTGGCTGCGGGCCAGTCGGGCATAGAGGCCGCCAGCCGCGATCAGGCTGTTATGGTCGCCGGTCTCGACGATCCGGCCCTGGTCAATGACGTGGATGCGATCAGCGCCGCGCACGGTGGACAGGCGGTGCGCGATCAGGATGGTGGTACGCCCCGCCATGAGCCGGGCCAGGGCCGCCTGGACCTGGGCCTCGCTCTCGGTGTCCAGGGCACTGGTGGCCTCGTCCAGCAGCAGGATGGGGGCATCCTTCAGAAATGCCCGGGCAATGGCGATCCTCTGCCTCTGTCCGCCTGACAGCCGGGCACCTGCCTCACCCACCAGGGTGTCATAGCCCTCGGCCAGGGACTGGATGAAGTCGTGGGCAGCGGCGGCCTCGGCAGCAGCCTGGATCTCGGCGGCGCTCGCCTCGGGGCGGGCATAGGCGATATTGGCCCGGATGGTGTCGTCGAACAGGAAGGGTTCCTGGGTCACAAGGGCGATCTGGTCCCTCAGGCTCGCCAGGGTCACGTCCCGCAGGTCGTGGCCATCCAGGGTCACCCGGCCGGAGGTGACGTCATAGAAGCGCGGGATCAGGTTCAGGATGGTCGTCTTGCCGCCCCCTGAGGGACCGACAAGGGCCAGGGTCTCTCCGCGACGGACCTCGAAACTGATATCCGAAAGGGCTGCACGGCCCTCCGTATAGGCAAAGCTGACATCCTCGAACCTGATCAGGCCAGCGCCCCGGGGCAGGACCTTCGGCTGGGCAGCTTCACGCACCTCTGGCTCGACATCGAGGGCGGCGAACAGGCGGCGCGCCGCTGACATGCCCTCGGCCATCACCGTCGCCAGATTGGACAACTGGCGCAGGGACTGGGAGGCCAGGCCCAGGGCCAGGATGAAGGCCATGAAGGCCCCGACATTCATGCCCCCGGTCTGGGAGCGCCAGCCGGCATAGGCGATGATGGCCGCGGTGATCAGGGTCATGACCAGCTCGGTGGCTGGCGCCGCACGGGCCCGGGCATTGGCACCCTTGACCAGATGGGTCTGACGACGGCGCACGACCTCGGCCACCCGGGCCTCCTCATAGGCCTCGCGGTTTTCGATCTTCACCACCCGCACCCCGTCCAGGCTCTCCATGATGGCGGTGGACAGGGCCGAGGTCTCGGCCATGGCTCCCTTTGCCGCCTTGGTGGTGCGCCTGGAGAACTGCTGCATGATCCAGGCGGACATGGGGGCCGCTATCAGCAGGGTCAGGGACAGGAAAACATCATTGGAGACCATGACTGTAATGGCCCCGATCACCGTCAGCAGGTGCTGGGTATAGTTGATGACCCCGGCCGTCGCCGCCTCGCGGATCAGGCCGGCATCATAGAGGACCGAGGAGACATAGGCCCCGGAATGCTGGGTCCTCAGGTGGGCAAGGTCGGCGCGCACCAGCTTGCCGAACAGCTGGACCTGGACATCGCCGACCACGGCATTGCCGATCTGGTTGACGAGGGAAGCCTGGACCACCTGGGCAATGGCCCGGCCTATGGCATAGGCGGCAATGGTAAGAGGCACGATGGTGAGCGCCCCGGGCTTGTGGGTCACCATCAGGTCGTTGATCGCCGGTTCGAAGATCTGGACGAGGCGGGAGGACAGGACCGCCACGGCAATGGCCGCGATCATGGCCAGGCTCCAGGCCTTCCAGCGCGGGGCCATATAGACGCGGGCAATCCGCCTGATCAGGACACCGGCGGGCATGTCCTCAGGCTGAACCGGGGGGGTCTTGGCGCTCTGGCTCATCGTCAGTGGGGTCAACTGTCAGGGCACCGAAGTCAAGGCGTTGATGCGATGCAGCTTTCCGCTCCCTTTCGTTAGCCGCCCAAAACGCCTAGTTAGGGGGCGACTTTGCGGAGCGCGTCTTGGCCGATTTTGACCTCATCACCCCGGGCGGGCGCCTCGCCACCTATCTGGACTATCTGTGGAAGGACCATGCCTATCTGAGGCTGGGCTTTCGCAATGCCCACTGGATCTCCGATGAGCTGGTGCGCACCAACCAGCCCTGGCCCCACCAGATTGCCGAATGGAAGGCCATGGGGGTCAAGACAATCATCAATCTGCGGGGCGGGTTCGATGCCAGCTTCCATGCCCTGGAAAAGGATGCCTGTGCGCGCCTGGGCATGAAGATGGTGGACTTCACCATCACCTCGCGGGAAGTGCCGATCCGCGACCGGGTCCACGGGGCCAAGGCGCTTTTCGAGTCCGTGGAGTATCCTGCGCTGATGCACTGCAAGTCCGGCGCAGACCGGGCCGGGATCATGAGCGTCTTCTACATGCACTTTCGCAAGGGCGTGCCCATCCGCGAGGCCATGGAACAGCTGTCCCTGAAATACCTGCATGTGAAACAGGGAAAGACAGGGGTCCTGGACTATGTGTTCGAGCGCTATCTGGCCGAGGGGGAACCTGCGGGCCAGACCTTCCTCGAATGGGTGGACAGTCCGGCCTATGACGTGGCCGCGATCAAGGCCGATTTCCGGGCCGGGATGATCGGCTCGGTGCTCACCGAAAAGCTGCTGCGCCGGGAATAGCCCGGCTCAGTGCTCGTCGTCGTCCGGATTGAGCAGCTTGTGGGCGTGGACGATGAAGTAACGCATCAGGGCATTGTCGACGGTTTCCTGGGCCTTGCGGCGCCAGGCGGCGACAGCTTCCTGGTGACTGCCAAAGGCGCCGACCAGATCGATCTTGGTCAGATCGCGGAACTCGACATGGTCGAGGTCTTTCAGCTCGCCACCGATCACCAGGTGCAGGAGTTGCTTGTCAGGCATGGCCGACTGAGTCTCGAATAGTTTCAGGAACTCAAGCCGATATGCCGGACACGGTTAAGGATCAATGAGGCCAGGGGTCGCGCCGAGCAGACCATGCTTCTCTGGGTCGGATTTGGACCATTATAGGTGAAATCCTGACCATAATGGTTGGTGCTCACCCCTCCGGCCTCGGCGGTGATCAGATCACCCGCCGCCAGGTCCCAGTCGCTCTTGGGTGACAGGGCCAGCGCCGCATCAAACTCGCCACAGGCCACCAGACACATGCGATAGGCGATGGAGTTGCGGGCCTTGACCCGCATCTCTGGCCAGGGCTCGGGCCAGGCCGGGTGGCGGAACATCTCGGCATCCCCCACCATGGCACAGCCCTCAAGCTGTCCGGTCTGGCTGGTGGAAATCGCCTGGCCGTTCAGAAAGGCCCCGCCGCCGAGGGTAGCGACAAAGAGCTGGTCCAGCTGGGGGGCATAGATGGCTCCCACGGTGGGGCGTCCGGCCTCGACGACGGCGATCGACACCGCCCACCAGGCCTTTTCCTTTACGAAAGCGCGGGTCCCGTCGATGGGATCGACGACAAAGGTCCGCTGGCGGCCCATGCGCTCTGGGTTGTCGGTGGTCTCTTCAGACAGCCAGCCATAGTCAGGGCGCGCCGCCTGAAGCCGCTCCAGTAGCAGGGCATCGCAGGCCAGGTCTGCATTGGTCACCGGGGACTTGTCGGCCTTGAACTGGGTGTCCAGACCCCGGGCGCGCAGATCCAGGGCCAGAGCCCCGGCCTCCCTTGCCGCCTCGCTGATCAGGGCCAGATCGGCCGAAAGGCTCATTTGCCGGCTATGGCGAGATTGTCCACCAGGATGGAGGGCGAATTGGCCGATCCGCGGAACTCCAGGTCGGAACCCGGGATCAGTCGCTGATAGATGTCGATCAGATTGCCCGCCACGGTGATCTCGGTCACCGGATAGGCGATCTCCCCGTCCTCGAACCAGAAGCCCGCACAACCCACCGACCAGTCGCCGGTATTGCCATTGAGGGAGGGGCCGAACATGGAGGTGATCAGTACCCCTTTGCCGGCATCCTTCATCAGCTCGACCTGGGTCTTGGTGCCAGGCAAAAGGGTCAGGTTCGAGGTGCCGACGCCGGGGGGACCAGCGAGACCGCGGCTGGCATGGCCTGTGGTCTCCAGTCCCAGCTGGCGTGCCGATGAGGCGTTCATCAGCCAGGTGGTGAGCACCCCGTCATCGATCAGCTTCCAAAGGCGATTGGCCACGCCCTCGTCGTCAAAGGGCGAGGAGCCCAGGCCTCTGACCTTATGGGGGTCATCGGTGATGGTCACGCCGCGACCGAAGACCTGCTGACCCAGCTTGTCCTTCAGGAAGGAGGTTCCCCGGGCAATTGAGGGACCGGATATCGCCCCGAGCAGGGGCCCGATCAGGGAGGTCGCAAGACGGTTTTCGAAGATTACCGGAGCGGTGGTGGAGTCGATCTTGCGCGCGCCCAGACGGGAAGCCGCCCGGCGACCGGCTTCCTGGCCAATGGCGTCAGGCGCGGGCAGATCAGCGTACCAGCGAGCGGAGCGGCCGTCATAGCCGCTCTCCATCTCGTCGCCCTCGCCAGCCACGACAGAGGCACCCACCGAAAAGCCCGAGACCCGGTGGTCGCCGGAGAAGCCGGAGGAAGTGACCAGACGCCAGTGGCCGCTGGACAGGGAGGCTGAGCCACCTTCGGAATTGGTGATCTTCGGCATGGCCCTGGCCGCGTCCTCAGCGGCGCGGGCCATGTCCTCGAGGGCCTCGGGGGAGGGCTCGGTGGGGTCGAAGAGCTGGAAATCCGGGAAGGGCCCTTTGGCCAGGCGCGCCGGATCGGCAAGACCGGCATAGGGGTCTTCAGGGGCCAGACGGGCCATGGCCACGGCCCGTTCCACCAGCTTCGCGCGCGCCTCGGAGGAGATGTCGGATCCGGACACCGTGGCCTGCTGACCGCCCACAAAGACCCGCAGGCCGAGGTCGCGGCTTTCCTCGCGCTCGACCTCCTCCAGCTTGCCCAGGCGGACATTGATCCCGAGGGCCTGGCGCTCCGCGCTCACGGCCTCGGCGGCATCGGCCCCGGCCCGGAGGGCGGCGGCCACGACATCGGCTAACAGGCTTTCTTCCATGACGGCCATATGGCCGTCACAGCGCGCCTAGGCAATGGCGTAGAACAAAAGGGCGGCGGCCATGAAGATATAGGCAAGCCAGCTCATGGTGATCCCGATCACCCGGGGGAAGGACGTGCCCCCCGAGCCCGACAGGCCGATGGCGTGCAGGCAGCGCCCGGAGAACATCATCAGGCCGGAGATATGGATGGTCAGGGGGTTGGCCTGAACGACGGTCAGAACCGCCAGGGCCGCGAGGCCTGCCGGGACATATTCCGTGGCATTGCCAAAGGCGCGGATGGCCTGGGCCAGCTCCGGAATGCCCTCATCGCCGAGGGCCACCTTGTGCTTTTGCCTCTGGCGAACCACCAGCAAGGACAGGACCAGCAGCAGGAGAAGATGCAGGCCGGTCCAGAAGGCCGCAGCATGGCCTGTAGTTGCAACATCCATGACTACACTCCTTGCCAGCTGGCCTCGTCAGCCCATTGGACGCGGAAATCACTCAAGAGCAAGCCCGCCGGTCCATCAACCGACGGGTCGGCCATCCCCAGGCAGGCCAAGGCGAGACCATTTTTCCGTCACGGTCCGGATGGTTTCCTCATCCATGCCCAGCTTCTCGCCCCACTCGCGATGGGTCTCCGGCGGCCACTTGTTGGTGGCATCCAGACCAATCTTGGATCCCAGTCCGCTCTCCGGAGAGGCAAAGTCGAGATAGTCGATGGGGGTGCCTTCAATGACGGTGATGTCCCGGGCAGGGTCCATGCGGGTGGACAGGGCCCACATCACGTCCTTCCAGTCCCGGGCATTGATGTCGTCATCCACGACGATCACCCACTTGGTGTACATGAACTGCCGCAGATAGGACCAGACTCCCATCATCACGCGCTTGGCGTGACCGGGATAGGCCTTCTTCATGGAGACCACGGCGATGCGGTAGCTGCAGCCCTCCGGCGGCAGCCAGAAGTCGGTGATCTCGGGAAACTGCTGGCGCAGCAGGGGGATGAAGACCTCGTTCAGGGCCTCGCCCAGGACGCTGGGCTCATCCGGCGGCCGCCCGGTGAAGGTGGTCAGATAGATGGGGTTCTTGCGCATGGTGATCGCGCTGACCTGGAAGACCGGGAACTTCTCGACGGAATTGTAATAGCCGGTGTGGTCGCCATAGGGGCCCTCATCGGCATAGTCATCCAGCAGGACGTGGCCCTCGATGACGATCTCGGCCTCGGCGGGGACCATCAGGGGTACGGTCTTGGCCTGGACCAGCTCGACCTTCGAGCCGCGCATGAGACCGGCGAACTGGTATTCCGACAGGGTGTCCGGCACGGGGGTCACGGCGGCCAGGATGGTGCCGGGATCGGCGCCGATCACGGCACAGGCGGGCAGGGGCTCGCGCTTGCCGGACTTCTTCCAGCGCTGGTGATGCTGGGCCCCGCCGCGGTGGGCCAGCCAGCGCATGATGGTGCGGTCCTTGCCCAGGACCTGCATGCGATAGATGCCCAGATTATAGTTGTCCTCGCGATCTTCCGAGGGACCCTTGGTCACCACCAGGGGCCAGGTGATCAGGGGTGCCGGCTCGCCGGGCCAGCAGGTCTGGATGGGCAGGCGCGAGAGGTCGATCTGGTCGCCGGTCCAGACGATCTCCTGAACCGGGGCCTTCTTCACCGTGGCGGGCCGCATGGACATGACGGTCTTGGCCAGGGGCAACATGTCGAAGGCATCCTTCAGGCCCCGGGGCGGTTCCGGGGCCCGCAGAAAGGCCAGGAGTTCGCCCACCTCCCTCAGTTCCTCAGGCGTCGTGCGTTCCTTGCCCTCCAGGGTCACGCCCATGGCGACCCGCTTCACCGTGCCGAACAGATTGACCAGACAGGGCATGGAAGAGGGCTGGCCGTCAGCCCGGATGACATTTTCGAACAGGACCGCCGGTCCCCCCTGGGCCAGGAGCCGACGCTGGATCTCGGTCATCTCAAGGACCGTGGAGACGGGCTCCTTGACGCGGACCAGCTCGCCCGCCGCTTCCAGCTTGGCGATGAAGTCTCTCAGCGACCGATAGGCCATGTCTGCTCCTGCAAATGCCGGCGGAAGCTAGAACCGGCTTGGGCTGGTGTCACGCTCGCAGGCACGGTATTTTCTCTCCATTATGAAACGCCTCGACCTCGACGACCTTTCGCCCCGCATCGCCCAGATCCTCACGAGCCTGGAGCCGGGGGAGGAACTGCTTCTGGTCCAGAATGGCGGGGTCGCCGGTCGTCTGACAGGGGGCGTGGTCGCCCCGGCCGTCGTGGAGCCTGAGGTCGAACATACCAATGAACGGGCGTCCGAAGTCTTCGAGAATTTCCGCGCCAGCATGGAAGACGAATTCTAGCGGCCAGGATCTGGCCCGGGGTTCTCGCCGCGGCGGTCGAGGTTAGTATCCAGGTCTTGCGCCAGGTTCATTGCGGGCGCTGGAAGATCACGATCTCTGCCACGCTTCGAAAGCCGAGGCTTTCAGCGAGACGCAGGGACGCGGTGTTGGAGTCCAAGGCGGTCCATACCGTTTCCAGATTCTGCTCAGCCATGCGCCGGACCATGTATCCAGCCACGCGCCGTGCGTGTCCCTGGCGTTGAAAGGCTTCCAGGGTGTCGATCCCGACGTCCCAGAAGGTTTCGGTCTCCGCACTGGCATAGCAAAAGGCTACTGGCCGGCCCTCCGAAAAGCTGGCGGCGATCTCGGTGAAAGATGCCGCGGCCCTCAGTTCTTCAAGCAGATCAGGCTCGTCTACTGAGGCTTCGATTTCCGCGAGGGCGACGATCCGGGTCTCGCCCTCGGGCAGAGCCAATGTCAGGCGGTCGCCTCTATGCACGATGGCGATCTCCCGGCTCCAGTCCGGCAGAAGGACCGACAGCCAGTCCCCGTGTTCAGCGCCGGCGATCAGATCGCCACGGTTGCCCTGTATGGCCGCCAGAACCTCCGCATCCGCCGGCCGCCCGATCACGAACACGGTTCCCTCGGCGGGGTCGCGCAGGGTGATGTCCAGGGCCGCTCCTTTCGGCTGGCCGAAGGCTTCAAATTCCTCCCCCAGGATGAGGTCGCGCGCCTCCACCCACTGGGGCGTGTCGGGCATAAGCGAGAGGAGGTTGGCGACGTCGCGGGTCATTCTCACTCCGTCAGGATAGGGTTACCGCAGGGCTTGCCCGGTGCATTGGCGATGGCCAGAGGGACTTGGTGCCTTCGTTCGGCAGGAACAATCCTCTAGCCTTCCCTGGCGTCCCACGCCTTCACCACAGCCTTCTTCGCGATCTTGCGAAAGCGCCGTTCCAGCAAGCCTTTGAGAGACCCTGGCTCCAGGCTGGCGATGCGGGCCAGGATGCAGTTACTGGAGGCGTAGTGGGGCGTGATGTGCCAGGTGGCCGGGTCGGCCTCCATCAGCATCTCGCGCTCGTCCGGGCCGACTTCCATCAGGACCAGGCTGGCATCCTCTGACCTCAGCCGGGTGAGGAACTTGCCGTTGAGCTTGAAGGCCGGATAGCCATAGGAGGTTGCCTCCTCCGCGCCGGGGAAGGACAGCACGATCTGGTGCATCTCGTCAGGGGTCACGTCGGAGGCTCCGGCCTGGTCGTGAAGCCAAGTCTGTGCGCCTGGGCCCAGGCGTCAATCAGAATGGCGCAGCGCCGTCTCAGGCCTCCGTAAATACCGCCAATTCGTTTCCGCTGGGATCGCGGAAGTGGAACCTGCGGCCGCCGGGAAAGGCAAAGATCGGGACGGTGATCACCCCGCCCGACGCCTTGACCTTGGTCTCCATGGCCTCGAGGTCGCGGGCGAAAAGTACCACCAGGGGCTTGGTGAGCCCGGCTTCGGGATCGGCATCGAACCCGCCATCGATGCCTGCATCACCAAAGGCGGCATAGGTCGGGCCATAGTCGGTGAAGGTCCAGCCAAAGGTCTTGGCGTAGAAATCCTTGGTGGCCGGCAGGTCCTGGCCGGGCATTTCCACATAACTGATCTTGCCGTCTTCCAGCATCGCGCCGCTCCAAAAGTTCCCTATTTGTTCCGAGGCTAGCGGTTCAGTCGGCGAGAGTCCAGACGGCGGTCTTCTTGACCTCCCGATCTTCCAGCTCCCGCGTGGTGGCCACCTGATATTCCGCCAGCTGGACCAGACCGACCTTGGGAAAATAGCTGCGTCCCGGATCGCCGATCAGGACCCGCGCGCCCGCGGTATGGTGGGCACTGAGCCAGGCCATGACCCGTTCGGCGAGGGGCTTTTCGTAGCAGATGTCCCCTGCCAGGATCACATCGGCGGCCGGGCCATCCTGGTCCAGCAGGTCCGTATCTGTGAAGTCCACCTCGACCCCATTGGCCAGGGCATTGAGGCTGATGGCCTGGGCGCAATAGCCGTCGATGTCGGCGGCCAGGACCTGGGCCGCCCCGGCCTTCATGGCGGCAATGGCCACAATTCCGGAGCCTGAGGCGAAATCGATCACCCGCTTTCCGGCCACCTCAGAAGGATTGTCGAGGATGTAGCGGGCGAGGGCCTGACCGCCTGCCCAGGCAAAGGCCCAGAAGGGCGGTGGCAGGCCGATCTCCTCCAGGGCTTCCTCGGTCATCCGCCAGATGGGGGTGACCTCATCGGCCAGATGCAGGGACAGTTCCGGAGTGTGAGGCGGGGCCTGGAGACGGGTATTGGCAAGGATGAAGGCCCGACGGCCCTCGGGGGTGTTTTCGATCATGCAGCCTTGCCGGCCGCCAGGGTCAGGACGGAGCCATAGCCGCCGGGTTCATAGAGCATGTCTTTCAGCACCCCTTTGCGCGCCAGCATCCGGTGGGCGCGGGGCAGGTTGTAGCAGGGGACGTGCATGAACATGTGATGTTCGCAGTGATAGTTCACATAATAGGGCGCGATCAGGGCCCGCTCCACCAGACCGGCCCTTGTGGTGCGGGCATGGCGCAGGGGATCGGGCTCGTCCCTGGGGATCAGGGCGTGCTCGGCAATGTTCCTTAAGCGGGTGATGACCGGAAACCAGGTGGCCTGGGGCAGGACCCACAGGACCGGCCAGGCCCACCACACCCCGAAAGGCAGGCCCACCAGGGTCATGACCACCCCGCCCAACAGCCAGCGACGCTTGCGCCGGACCTCCTCGGCCAGGATGGGCAGCAGGGGTTCCCCAGGCTGGCGGGCCTTCAGGCGGCGCACCAGATCCCCAAACCGCTGCTTGAAGAAGGTCTGGCCGGTCAGGTCGCGGATCATCTTCCGCTTCAGGGAGGTGCGGGTGATGGGGAAGGGGGCCGACAGGCCGATATCGGGGTCCTCCGCCTGCTGGGCATAGCGGTGGTGGCCCAGGTGATAGGTGCGGTAGCGCACCAGCCCGCCCCCGGTCAGCCATTCTCCGACCCAGTCATTGACCTTCAGATTGCTGTGCAGGGCCCCGTGGGCGGCATCGTGCATAAGGATGGCGAGGCCCAGCTGACGTCCGCCGATGATCATCACGGCCAGGGGCAGGGTCAGGGGCCAGATCACCACCATGGCTCCGGCCGCAAAGATCACGGCCCAGGCATGGGCGATGAGGGCCAGACCCTTCCAGCTGGAACGGGCCGCCAGAGGGGCCCACTCCTGCGGGGTGAAATAGGTCTTGGGATCGACGCGGGCGGCTACGGGCATGGATGAAGCTTAGACCCGAACCCCGGGCGACAAAAGTCCGGCCTCAGAACATGCCCACAGGGCCGCGCCAGAACCCGGCGACCAGGGCAACAAACATCAACAAACCGGCCAGGCTGTTGGACTTGAACAGGGCCAGGGCTCCGGCCCCGTCGCGAATGTCCAGAGCGGCCGCCTGACGCGACAGGTGCAGGCCGAACAGGGCCGCTGGCGGCAGGAAGAGGGGTCCGAGATAGGCCATGGCGGCGGCGGTCAGGGCCAGGGTGAAGGCCAGGACATAGAAGCCCAGAACGGCGCGGGGGGCCTTGTCTCCCAGCCTCAGGGCCGAGGACTTCACCCCGGCCAGGGCATCGTCCTCAAGGTCCTGGACCGCATAGATGGTGTCATAGCCCAGGGTCCAGAAGACGGCCGCGGCATAGAGCACAAGGGCAGGGGCCTCCAGGTGGCCGGTGGCTGCCGCATAGCCCAGCAGTATGCCCCAGTTGAAGGTCAGGCCCAGCCAGGCCTGGGGCCACCAGGTGATGCGCTTCATGAAGGGATAGGCTGCCACAAGGGCCAGGGACCCGACCCCCAGAGCGATGGCGAAAAGGGGCAGGGTGACCAGGATGCCGAAGGAGATCAGGCAGCATCCCAAAAGGAAGGCCCAGGCCTGGGGCACGGTGATCTGGCCTGATGGAATGGGGCGCATGGCCGTTCGGGCCACCTGGGCATCGAAGTCGCGATCGACGATATCGTTGAAGGCACAGCCCGCTGCCCGCATCAGGGCCGCCCCGACGAAGATCTTGATCAGCAGGACCAGATCCGGACCATTGCCCCGGCTCGCACCGGCAAGCGCCACCCCCCACCAGCCGGGCAACATCAGCAGCCAGATCCCGGCTGGCCGGTCAAAGCGACCCAGCTTCAGCCAGGGCTGCAGGGCCACAGGGGCATGGCGGTCGACCCAGTTGGTCGGGAGGGCGTCTGGCAGAATCTCGGTCATGCTGTGGCCTTCATACCAGACCGTGGCCGCAAAGACGCACCGGCAAACCTCTGTTCTTCGGCTGCTTGACGCTTCGTCATGCTGTCCCTAGCCTGAACTCGCCTGCAACACGAACGCGAAAGGAGGTCCAATATGACGGCTGTCATCAATCTGTGCGACCTCCCGCGTCTGGGCCTCAAAAGCTCCCTCTGAGCTGAACCGGCCCCCCAGCGGCCCCGTTTACGACCTTCCATTTACTCACGCGTCACGGCTCGCCCGATGGCACCTCACGCGTCACTTCCGGTATTTCCATGTCCGATGCCTATGACGAAGACGAAGACGCCAATCGTCCCAAGCCTCTGAAGAACAGCGAGGTCTTAGGGTTCATCGTCCAGCAATGGATGACCGAGCCTGGCCGCTTTGCCCTGATCATCACCCTGATGCTGATCTCCACGGCCTGCGACCTGGGCATACCCTGGGCCACACGGGCCCTGGTCAATGCCGTCTCCAGCCCCGAGCGGGTGGAGCAGGCGGCCTGGGGGGCCTGGGCTACCCTGTCTGGCCTCTATCTCTGCTTCTACCTGCTTCGCACCTCGATGTTCCGGGCCATGAACGGCTTCTATGCCCGGATCATGGCCCGGATCGTGTCCCAGGCCTTCAAGCGGGTTCAGTCCTATTCTTCGGACTGGCATGCTTCGAACTTTGCCGGGGCCACGGTGCGCCGGGTCAGCCGGGCCATGTGGGGCTATGATTCTGCCGCCGATGCCCTGCTGGTCATGCTGATGCCCACGGTCATTGTCCTGACAGGTCTGGCCATCTCGCTGTCCATCAAGTGGCCGATTGCCGGATTGTTCGTAGGCGGACTGATCGCGACCTTCGCGGTCTATAACGGCCTGATGTCGACCCACTTCATCCGCCCTGCCAATCTGGACTCCATCCGGCTGGACTCAAAGATCGGAGCCTCCCTGTCCGACGCCATCGGGGCCAATCCTGTGGTCAAGGGCTTCGGGGCCGAGGCCCGCGAGGAAGCACGGTTTGACCGGGTGGTGGATGCCTGGCGGGTGGCGGTGACCCGTACCTGGGACCGGTTCAACATCACAGGCTTTGGTCAGAACCTGTTCCTGATCACCCTGCAGTCGGGGCTGACCGGCCTGTTGATCCAGGCCTGGGCGCGAGGCGAGGCGACCCCGGGGGATGTGGCCTTTGCCATCACCTCCTACATCGTCATGGCTGGCTATATGCGCAACTTCTCGGAGATCACCCGCAACCTGCAAAAGGGGCTGGATGATACCCTGGACGTGGCGGTCTATATGCGCACCCCGCCCCAGCTGGCCGATGCCCCTGATGCCCACGGCTTCCACGCCGGGGCCGGACAGGTGGTCTTCGACAAGGTGACCTTTGGTTATGAAAACCAGGACAAGCCCCTCTATGAGCGCTTCAGCCTGGTCATAGCCGCCGGCGAACGTGTGGCCCTTGTCGGGCCCACCGGCTCGGGCAAGTCGACCTTCGTCAAGCTGGTCCAGCGTCTCTATGACCCCCAGTCGGGGCGGATCCTCATCGATGGCCAGGACATCGCGACCGTGACCCAGGGCTCCCTGCGCCGGGCCATTGCCGTGGTGCCCCAGGACCCGGCCCTGTTCCACCGCACCATTGCGGAGAACCTGGCCTATGCCCGGCCCGACGCGACCCTGGATGAAATTCGCCTGGCTGCCCGCCGGGCGCGGGCGGACGAGTTCATCGAACGCCTGCCCCAGGGCTATGACACCCTGGTGGGTGAACGGGGGATCAAGCTGTCCGGCGGTGAGCGCCAGAGGGTGGCCATTGCCCGGGCCTTCCTCGCCGACGCCCCGATCCTTGTCCTGGATGAGGCCACCTCGTCCCTGGACGTGGAGACCGAGGGCAAGGTTCAGGCGGCCATGGAGGAGCTGATGGTGGGCCGCACCACCATCGTCATCGCCCACCGCCTGTCGACCATCCGCACGGCTGACCGGATTCTGGTCTTTGATCGCGGCCGGGTGATCGAGGAAGGGGCCCATGGCGAACTGGTGGATCTGGGCGGGGCCTATGCCCGGCTCCATGCGGTGACCATG
>CAIYZB010000245.1 GCA_903930545.1 uncultured Alphaproteobacteria bacterium | reverse complement strand
CGCTTTAGGTGCCTTGATCGCCGCATCGGCAACCGGGGTCGCAGTTTGGGGCGTTTACAGCCAAAGGGTTATCGCACGAAGGCAGGCGACCGTTCATCATGTCGCGCGCCTGGACGCCGACGCAGTCGTTCGCGAAAATCTCAGTCATTTCATCGCCCTAACCAAGGATACCAAAAACCTTGCCCACTGGGCCGATGAGGACAAGGTGGGCAGCTCTCAGGCGCTCACGATCATTTTCGTCCTCAACCAGTTCGAACTGATCGGAACGGCCATTCAGCTTGGTATCTTCGAATACGAATTCATCGAGCGATGGCAGAAAAACTCGATCATCCGATATTGGAAGGCCGCTCACCCATTTGTTGTCGCTTTGAGACAGCGCGTTGGTGTGGCGACGCTGTGGATAGAGTTCGAAACCCTGAACGACTGGGTCAGCGGAGAGAGCAGCCCCCGTCGCGCACTCTGGTGGACGGGGTTTGCCTAACCGCGGCGCGGGGCCACGCACATCGGCTGACCCTGGTAGATGTCGCCCAACAGGCTGCCATCGCGGGCGGCAGCTCTGCGGGCACGGACGAAGGTTCGGTTTTCCGCCTGGGGCTTCTGGCCACTGGTACAGACCGGAGTCGTCACCTGGTGACCTTCCGGACAGCTGCAGAAGTTCTCGCGCTTGTCCAGGCGGCTGGCCGGCACAGAACAGACCACCGGCAGGCTGGAACCATCCACATCCAGACAGGTCTGGGTGGAGGTCGGCGGATTGGATGACAGGTCGCCAGCCAGGGCGGCGCTGGACACCAGGGCGGCGGCGGCGGCAATCAGGATCACGCGATACATGGCAGATCTCCGAAAAATGAGCCTGTTCAGGGTGGCGCCATTCAGCCTGTTTGCACAAGCTCTGCATTCACCATGTTTGGGAGCGGCGGCTTAACCCCGCCGGGCACAGTCTGGTCGCCTCCAAGGGGACCGACCATGAACGCGATGATCACTGCCCAGTATGGAATGCTTGCCGCCAGCCGCCGCTTCGAGGCCTCGGCCCAGCGCACGGTGCAGTTTGGCACCCCTGGCTCGGACGTCGACCTGGGCCGCGAAGTTGTGGAACAGGTCATGGCCAAGCAGGAATTCTCGGCCAATCTCGGGGTGATCCGCACGGCCGACCAGATGACAAGCGCCCTGCTCGACCTCATTGCCTGACTTTGACAAGTCGGGGCCGGAGGGCTAGCGCCGGGGCATGGCCCTGAGACCCCTGTTCGTTACCCGCATCTATGAAGCCTCCCTCGCCGGAGACCGGGGCTTTGCCGACTTCAACGCCGAGCTGGAGGACATGGTCCGGATGCTGGCCGAGGAGGACCTCGCTGGCCGGGCCTGGTGCAAGGAGCACCGCTATAGCGGCTATACCTCCTATGCCTCACTGGACGACCTGCCCCAGAGGGCCACGGTCTTTGCCGATCTGAAACGCAAGCTTGACCGCCATGTGGCCGTCTATGCCAAGGATCTGTCCCTGGACCTCGGGGCTGGGCGCCTGAAGCTGGACAGCCTGTGGGTCAATGTCCTGAAGCCGGGAGCCACCCATTCAAGCCACATCCACCCCCACAGCGTGATTTCCGGGACGGTCTATGTGGCAACCCCGCCAGGGGCCAGCGCGCTGAAGCTGGAAGATCCGCGCCTGGCCATGATGATGGCCGCCCCGCCGCGGCTGGAGGACGCGCCGGAGGACACCCGCGCCTTTGTCTACCTCACCCCTGAGCCCGGCACGCTCCTGATGTGGGAGAGCTGGCTGCGTCACGAGGTCCCGCCCAATGGGGCGAAGAAGGACAGGATCTCGATCAGCTTCAATTATGGCTGGCGCTAGGACCTGGGTTTCAGAGCCGCCTTGATCTTTCCGGCCAGGCTGGGCGGCGGCTTTGGGCCATATCTGGTGCCGAAGAAGTCACCCGGGTTCCAGGCCGGGGTGTCCGGCATGTCGGCCAGTTCCATTGTGATTTCATAGTTCAGCCGGGCGAACTTGGCCCCGGCCTCGAAATTGATCGGCAGGTTCAGGTCGTCGCTGGGCTTGTGATAGTCCGTGGCCATGAAGTGCTGGAAGGCCTTGGCCCCCTCCCCGCCGAAGCCGGTCATCAGGAAGACGGCGGGGACGCCGACTTCCACAAACCGGTAGTGGTCCGAGCGGGTGAACAGACCTTCCTGCGGCATGGGATCGGGGCTGAGGCCTATGCCCATGCGGCCGGCAGCCCGACGAATGGCCGGACCGATGGAGGAGCGATCGGCGCCGAAGGCGGTGACGTCGATGAAGTCATAGGTCAGGACCGGCATGTCCAGATTGACATCAGCCACGATCCGGCGACGCTCCACCGTGGGATTGCGGGCGAAATATTCGGCCCCTACCAGTCCCTTTTCCTCGCCGGTGTTCGCCAGAACCAGGACCGAGCGCTTTGGCGGAGTCGGTCCCTGGATCAGGGCCCGGGCCACTTCCAGGGTGGTGGCAATGCCAGAGGCATTATCCAGAGCCCCGTTATTGATGGTGTCACCCTTCACCGGAGCCGAGATGCCGATGTGGTCGAGGTGGGCCGACAGCACGATGACCTCGTCCTTCAGCTTGGGGTCTGAGCCCTCCACCATGCCGACGACGTTGCGGCTGTCGATGGACTTGAACTCTGTGCGGGTCTCGATCCGCGCCGAATAGGGCAAGGCAAAGCGCGGCAGTTTGCCCTCATCCGTCGCTACCGCGGTCATGATGGCATCGAGACCCACAGGCGCGCCCTCGAAGATCTTCTGGGCACCTTTGGCACTGAGGCTGGCGAGACCGGGGACAGTGGGGGCGACGGTAAAGGGATGACCCTGGTCGTCCTTCCAGGACATGCTCCAGGACTTGGCGAACCGGGCTCCATTGGCGAAGGGGCGCGAGGCCTCCTCGGCGCGGGAGCTCATGGTGATCATGCCTATGGCCCCACGGGCCTCGGCGGCGGCGCGCTTGGTGCGGTTGTTGGTGTAATAGGCCCGCTCCTCGGTCTGGAGGAACTTGGGCGCGCCGGACATGACCACGACGATCTTGCCCTTCACGTCCAGGCCCGCATAGTCGTTGCGACGGTGCTCAGGGGCGACAATGCCGAAGCCCACAAAGACCAGACCCGCAGAGGCCTTGGTCTCGGCGGCCATGGGATTGCGGCCGATCAGGAAATCCTCGGCGGAGACCAGGGGCGTGACCTTGCCGGCCTTGTCGACGATATCGAAACTGCCCGCATCCACAGCCCGCCAGCCAACCATGGGCACCGGCTGGAAATAGCTGCCCCCCACACCGGCGGGCTTCAGGCCCAGCTGGGTGAACTGGGAGGCCACATAGTTGGCGGCAATGTCATAGCCCGGCGATCCGGCCTCGCGGCCTTCCAGCAGGTCGCTGGCCAGGAAGGTGATGTGGGCCCGGATGTTGGCGGCCTGGGGTTCCGGCGAGGGCGGGGCAGCCAGGGCAGTGCCCGCGAGAAGGGCGGCCATCGACGTGGCGACCAGAATACGGAATGCGGACATGAAAAAGCTCCCCCCTTTGCAGGAGGGAGCTTTATCGCCTGTTCCGTCGTCGGACCAGTCCGAAGGATCAGCTGTCCAGGAAGCTGCGCAGTTTGCGGCT
>CAIYZB010000244.1 GCA_903930545.1 uncultured Alphaproteobacteria bacterium | reverse complement strand
CTAGATTGGGATCATGGCCATCGCTGACGCTCTCATTGTGCAAAATCCCCGCGCCAAGGGGGATAAACGTCGCCGGACTCGTGCCGCCCTTCTGGAGGCCGCACGGACCCTGGTGCTGGAGCGGGGATATGAGCACACCACCCTGCAGGCCGTGGCCGAGCGGGCGGGCATGACCATTGGGGCCATCTACGGCAATTTCAAAAACCGGGATGATCTGTTCATCGCCCTGGGCGAGACCTATTGGGCCCCGATCAAGCCGAAGATCCGCGCCGATTCGAGCTTCGCCGAAAAGATGCGGGCCCTGGCCGAGGCCTATCTCGCCGTCCTGCCCGATCGGAGGGACGCAGCCTTCGGTCGTCTCACCGGCATGGCCCATGCCCTGGGCCACGAGGCCCTGCGTCGGGAGATCCAGGCTGTTACCGCCGCCAGTTTCGCCAGCGGGGCGGCCTGGCTGAAGAGCGTCGCCGACGAGGGCGGCCTGCCCATGCCTGCTGAAACCCTGGTGGTGGTGATCCACAGCCTCGCCGAGGGACTCATGTTCCAGCGTTTCCTGACCCCCGAGCTTGTGCCCGACGAGGTCTTCTATGCGGCCTTCGACGCTCTGGCGGGTGGGGCCTAGCTCTCCAAGAGATAGTTGACGTTATGGAACGATCAGTCCACAATAAGCGCCATGTCTCGTCCAGTTGAATTCGAACGTGCGACAGCCCTGGCTGCGGCTCTGAAGCTCTTCTGGGGGCGGGGCTATCAGGCCACTTCCCTGAGCGACCTTGTGGCGGCCATGGGCATCAGCCGGTCCAGCTTCTATGCGGCCTTTGGCGACAAGGCTGCGCTGTTTCGGGAATGCCTGGATCTCTTTGCCGAACGCTCCATCGGCCTGTTGAGCCGGGCCCGGGCGGAGCGTCCGCCCCTGGAGGCCCTGCGCAGCTTCTTTACCTTCAGCCTAGACCAGGCCGAGGGCGAGGAGGGCACCTGGGGGTGTCTGATCGTCAATTCCGTTCTGGAGCTGGCCGAGGTGGACCCGGACCTATGGGCCCATGCCCGGTTGCGTCTGGCCGAGGTCGAGGCTGCCTTCGAGGCCTGCCTCGCCGATACCGGCTGCGGACCTCAAAAGGCGACGGATCTGGCCTCTTTTCTCATGCTTCTCAACGAGGGCATGCGGGTCTCGGCCCGCCGCGCCCTGCCGGTGGCCGCCCAGCGCCATCAGATCGACACCACCTTTCAACTCCTGGCCACAGCCCTAGCCTGAACCTCGGAAGTCACGACATGAAACACGATGTCCAGATCGAAGTCCTGAGCGAGCTGTTGAGCCAGCTGGATGCCGGGGTGAATGCCGATGCCGGGGGCATCCGGGCCTGTCCGGCCGAGACCTATACCTGTCCGGACCTGGCCAAGCGGGAATGGGAGGTCCTGTTCCGCAATCAGCCCCAGATGGTGGGCATGACCGCAGACCTTCCCAAGCCAGGCAGTTTTCTGACCACGGAGGATTTCGGGGTTCCGGTCCTGTTGACCCGTGACAGCGAGGGCAAGGTTCGCGCCTTCCTCAATGCTTGCCGCCACCGCGGGGTCATGGTGGAGACGGCCGAGAAGGGCGAGAAGTCCCGCTTTTCCTGCCCCTTCCATGCCTGGACCTATGATGCCACCGGGGCCCTGATCGGGGTGCCCATGGAGGACCACTTCGGGACCATTGACCGCTCATGCCTCGGCCTGATCGAACTGCCGGCTCTGGAACAGTACGGCTTCATCATGGTCCATCCCGATCCCAAGGGGGTGATCGATCCGGGAGTGGTGTTTGAAGGCATCGCACCGGACCTGGAGACCTGGAACTGGGGCCGTTACGCGCTCGGGTTTGCCCAGACCCTGGACATGAAGATGAACTGGAAGCTCGCCACCGATACCTTCGGCGAGACCTATCACTTCAAGCGGCTGCACAGGGACACCCTGGCCAACAACTTCCACGGCGATGTGCTGTCCTATCGGTCCTATGAGCGCAATCACCGGATGATCCTCTGCATGAAGACCATCGATGAGCTTCGGGGCCAGCCGGAAGCAGACTGGCGCATCGAGAACGGGGGATTCCCGGTCTATTTCCTCTTCCCCAATGTCGTCATCAATGTGGGGAACCAGAGGATCGCCGTGGTGCGGGTCTATGCAGACCCGGAAAATCCTGGCCGCTCGATTTCGAAGATCAGCTATTATTTCGAGCCCTCGGTCCTGGCCGAGAACCCGGGCTTTGCCCAGCTGTTCTCGGAAGGCTTCACCCGGATCGTTGCCGATGAGGACTATGCCGCGGCTGAGACCACCCAGCGGGCCCTGGCCTCGGGCCTGATGAAGGAGGTAATCTTCGGGCGTAACGAGCCGCCCCTGCATCACTATCACAACACCTTCCGCAAGGCCCTGGGTCAGGAGCCCCTGCCGTTTTTGGGGTGAGCCCGGCCTGCCAAGCATTGCCGCGGACCGTCGCGGAAGCGTCAAACCTTGGGGTTATGGGTTGGTCTGATCTGCTGGGCGAGCAGATTTGACCGGGGGCGTGCTAAAGCGCCTGACGCCATCCAACGGAGCCTTGGCCCATGCGAATTCCGGTCGGCCTTCTCGCAGCTGCAAGCCTCCTTATGCCGACCGTTGCGGCCGCGCACGAGGGACACCATCCCATGCGCATCGTTCCGCCCGCTGGCGGCACGACGGGCAAGGTGGATCCGTCGAAGCGTCAATGGCTTGCGGGCGATCACCACGTCCACAGCCAGTACAGCGTCGGCTGGAAACCCTCGGCAGACGGCAAGTCTGCGCCCGAGCCCATCATTGCGGGCGACGCCTCCAATCCTATTCCCACCAATGCGGCCATGGGCGCAAAGTTTGGGCTGTCATGGATGGTCGCGACAGATCACGGCGGGCCAAACCACGCCAAGATCAGTCGTGACCTAGCCTATCCTGAACTCTTGGTCGCGCGTCGGCGGACCCCCGGGGTCATTCAGTTTTTTGGCATGGAGTTGGACACCCCGGGTGCCGAGCATTCTAGCGTCATCGTCCCGAACAATCCGGCAGAACGCGACGTGCTTTTCGGGATCGAGAGCCAGTACAACAGGCGCGAACCCTGGCCCGCGGACCCAAGCCGGGACACAGAGGCGCGCATGGTGGACGCGCTGACCTATATGTCGAAGATTCCCTCACCGCCGGTGGTCATCGCCAATCATCCCTCCCGCACCGCCACCGCCCTAGGGCAGTACGGCCTCGTCTCGCCGGGGGAACTGCGCAACTGGAACGACGCGGCACCGAATGTCGCGGTCGGTATGGAGGGGGCACCTGGCCATCAGGCTGGCGGCCTCACCGCTGATGCTGGCGATCCGGAGGCCGCCTTTCGGGGGGCTTACCGACGGGCGCCGACCATGGGTGGCCACGATCAGATGACCGCCCGGCTTGGGGGTTTCTGGGATTCAATGCTGGGCGAAGGTCGCCATTGGTGGGTGACCTCCACCTCTGACTCCCACCGCCACTATACCGACGGCGGTCATGATTTCTGGCCCGGGGAGTATTCCAAGACCTATGTGAAGGCGGTCAGGCAGCCCGGGGATATTCTGGACGGGCTGCGTAACGGTCGCGTCTTCACCACTCTTGGCGACCTGATCTCCGAACTGGACGTCAGCGTCACACCTGCTGATGGTCGGCAAGGTGCGGAGATTGGTGGTACTCTGAGGGTAGCCCGGGGGTCGGACGTGACGGTCGTGATCCGCCTGCGCGATCCCGCCGGCACGAATTTCGGCGGCCAGGCCCCGGAGGTGACACGGGTCGATCTGATTGCTGGTGATGTCACCGGACCAGTCAGCGATCGCACCACCGACCACAATCCCTCCACCAAGGTCGCCCGCCGCTTTACCCAGAAAGACTGGGTCCGCGATGGCGAACGTCTGTCCATGGTTCACACGATCCGCAATGTGACCGGGCCTATCTATGTCCGGGTGCGTGGAACCAATGGCACCGAGCTGGAGCCCCTGGCCGATACGGCCGGCGAAAACCCCTGGTCTGACCTGTGGTTCTACGCAAATCCGATCTTCGTCGAGGTGCGCTGAGCCGGGGAGGACCCCGGCTTGCCAAACCAGACCCTTGATCCTATCCCCGGAGCCATCACCGGGGACCTTCAATGAAACGGCGTGACCTTCTGGCGCTGGGCCTGGCCTTCCTGCCTGCCTTGGCCCATGCCCAGTCAGCAATCCCCCAGACCGCACCCTCTCCATGGTCGCTGCACGAGGCGGTGGGCGCGCCTGATCATCTCAAACTGCGTGCCACCTTCCGAAGCCGGGTGGAGTCCATAGATGGCCAGGCGCGGCCAGGCCTCAATTCCAGCGACACCCTGCTGGACCTGCGCAGCACTCTGTTTGCTGAGTATCAGGCAGGTCCCCTTCGGATCGGGGGAGAGATCTACGACAGTCGGGCCTATGGTGGCGATCTGGGGACGCCGATCGGGACGAACGACGTCAATGTCGCAGAAGTGGTCCAGGCCTATGCGGCGGTTGATCTCGCGGCACCTTTCGGCCCTGGCAGCAAGGCCAGGATCCAGGCAGGACGTATGTCCCTCAATCTGGGCTCGAAGCGGCTCGTCTCTTCAGAGGACTGGCGGAATACGACCAATGGCTATTCCGGCATGCGGGCGGACATCGGCCTGCCGAAGGGCGTTTCTGCGACGGCGATCTATGTCCGGCCCACGACCAGACTTCCCGAGGATCGTCCGAGCCTGCTGGAAAACGACCAGGCGATGGACCGTGACAATGGCGATGTTGTTCTCTGGGGCGGCATCGCCAGCAAGGCCCGTATCGTCGGACAGGTAGGCGCCGAACTTACCTATTACCGCCTCGAAGAGGAGGATGGCCCGACCCGTCCGACCCGGGATCGCCAGCTCGATACATTCGGGGGGCGGGTTTTTCGTGAGGCCGCGGCTGGTCAGCCGGACTTCGAGATCGAGGTCTTTCAGCAGTCCGGGCAGATCAGCCGAAGTCTGGTCCCCAATGTCCCAAAACAGGATGTTTCGGCTCAGTTCGTCCACGCAGATCTCGGCTACACCTTTGCAAGACCCTGGAACCCGCGATTGTCGCTGCGATTTGACTATGTCTCCGGGGATCGTGACGGTGGCGACTATGGCCGGTTCGACACGATGTACGGCATGCGTGGCGCTGAGCTGGCCCCCTCGGGCCTCTATAACACGGTCGGAAGGGCCAATCTGATCTCGCCAGGTCTGTTCCTGGGCCTGACCCCGACCCTGCGTGACGACCTCGTTCTGCAATATCGCCCCCTTTGGCTGGCTTCGCGGACGGACAGCTTTTCCACCAGCAATGTCCGCGACCCGAGCGGGACGTCCGGAAACTTTGCGGGCAATCAGCTTGAGGTGCGCTGGCGCCGGTGGCTGGTCCCTGACGCCCTGAGGTTCGAGCTGAACGGCATCTATCTCGCCAAGGGACGGTTCCTGCGCAACGCGCCAAACAGTCCGAGAACCCCCGACACCGCCTTTGGAGCTGTGAACCTGACGGCCTATTTCTAGGGTAACCACCGGCCGATTCCGGACAGAGTTCGATCGGGCCGGCGAGGCTGACGCAGGCCCGAATTCATGCATCCTCGCCCCTTCAAAGTCTGAAAAAGCGCCATCATTCGAAGGAATGTAGTTTCGGCGAACAGTATTATTCGGCAACAACATCGAAAGGATTAGAGGGGTTAACTCTGAGCCGGGCGGAATGCTGCCGGGGACTTGGGGAGGTTTCGGGATGCGGGACCGAGCAATGAATTCGATTGGTGAGGCGTCTCCACACCCACGGCCCCTGGGCTGGGTCAGCACCACGGCTCTGGCCATGGGCGGCAGCAACCAGGCCCTTTTCCTGTTGTCCGCCCTGTTCATTGGTCAGGCCGCGATCCCGGGTCAGGGAAGTGCCGCCGTTCCCCTTCTCATTCTTGGTCTGTTGCTGAGCTGGGCTGCGGCCCCGGCCTGGACAGAACTGGTCCTGATGTCGAAGGACCGTGTTGGTGGCATTGCTTCGGCCTGCACAGAGGCCTTCCGCCCCTATAGCTCGGTTCTCTCGGCCCTGACCGGCGTCTGCTATTGGTGGGGATGGGTTCCGACCTGCGGGCTGACCGCCCTGCTCTCGGCCTCAGCGATCCATCACTGGATGCTCCCTGGGATGCCGATCCCCGCCATCGCCTGCAGCCTTGTCCTGTTCTTCACGGCGATCAATCTGGCGGGCCTGAAGTGGGTTCGGCGTCTGGCCGTTCCCATTGGCATCACCTCAGCCATCCTGGCCTTCCTTTCCATCCTGATCCCGATCTTTGCAGGCCAGGTCGACTGGCAGCGGGCGACGGACTTCTCCCTCACCACGCCTTTCTCGGGCTGGTTCGGACAGCTGACCTCGGTCATGGCCGGCCTCTATCTGATCGGCTTCGCCGCCCCGGCCTTCGAAGCCGCCACTTGCCATGTGGGGGAGACCCGCGATCCGGAGAAGAATGTCCCGCGGGCCGTGCTGGCCAGTGGTGGCATGGCGGCCTTGTTCTTTATTGCCGCCCCCCTGATCTGGCTGGGAACCCTCGGTCCCGAGCCCATGGGACAGGACCTGGCCATCTCCCTGGGTCCGATCTATGCGCCCCTGTTCGGCGGCGCGGCCAAGGCCGTGGCCATCGGTTTCATGATGTTCAACATGTTCCACGGGACGATCCAGCCCCTGGCAGGCGCCTCGCGCACCCTGTCCCAACTGAGCGAAGACGGGCTGCTGCCGCGGTTTCTGGCCATCCGGTCGTCGACGGACTGTCCCTGGGTTGCCACGGTTCTGACAGCTGCCGTCTCGATCGCCTTTTTGCTGATCGGCGATCCGATCTGGCTGATTGCCGCGGCGAACTTCACCTATCTCATCGGCATCTGCATGCCGAACGTGGCGGCCCTGTTGTTGAGGCGAGATGCGCCTGACGTCGAGCGTCCCTATCGGGCCCCGAAGGGATTCATCGCCCTGGGGGTTGCAGCCTCGGGCGTGTGGCTGATGTCGGCGGTGCTCGGCTTCCAGCAGTTTGGATTGCCGACCGTTCTGTTCGGACTGGCCATGGCCTATAGCGGAGCGGGCCTTTACGCTTGGCGGATCATCGAGGACCGCCTGGCCCAGGGCAAGCCAGCCTTCGCGCCCTCCCTGCATGTGACCCTGACAGGGGCCATGCTTCTGGTGCTCGTCCTCGACGGGGCTGGATATCTGGTGGCCGTTCAGTCCCTCCACAACACCGATGCGGCCCTGATCGCCTTGCTGGAAGATGTGTTTGTCGCCGTGGCCATGCTGACCCTCGCGGTCGGCCTGGTCCTGCCTGGCGTCATCGCCCATGCCGCAGGCGAGATCAGCTCGCGGGCGCAATCCCTGACCGTCGGCCCTCTGCGCGAGTTCTCGGCCGCCATGGGAGCCCTGGGACGCGGCGATCTGGATGCGGCCCATGCCAAGGTCGAAATCGAGCCCATGTGGGTGAGATCCGCCGATGAGCTGGGACAGATGGCCCTGAGCTTCAACCAGTTGCAGATCGAGATGGCCAAGGCGGCGACAGGCCTGAACGGCGCAAGGGAAGGTCTACTTGCCAGCCGTGCCCTGGTAACCTCCGCCAATGAAGAGCTCGTCGACAAGGTCCGGGAGAGCCAGATCCTCAACCAGCAGCTCCTGCTGGCCAAGGAAGGTGCCGAGGCGGCGAACCTGGCCAAGAGCGAATTCC
This sequence comes from uncultured Alphaproteobacteria bacterium, assembly GCA_903930545.1. Classification (GTDB taxonomy): domain Bacteria; phylum Pseudomonadota; class Alphaproteobacteria; order Caulobacterales; family Caulobacteraceae; genus Phenylobacterium. The sequence continues at coordinate 11,440 of CAIYZB010000244.1, read as the reverse complement.
TGGCCGTGATGAGCCACGAGATCAGGACACCCCTGAACGGTGTTCTGGGCATGGCGCATGTCATGGATCGCGGAGACCTGTCTGACGCTCAGAGGGAACATCTCGACGTCATCCGGCAGTCCGGAGAAGCCCTTCTGGCCATCCTCAATGATGTCCTGGACCTGTCAAAGATCGAGGCTGGCAAGCTGGTGCTCGAGTCCCGGCCCTTTGATCTCGAGGGCCTCGCCCTCGGTGCTCACGCGGCCTTTACGGAAGGTGCCAACAGCAAGGGCCTGTCCTTCAACCTCAAGGTCGAACCTGCCGCCCGCGGTACCTATCTCGGGGACTCCTCCCGCATTCGACAGATTCTCTACAACCTGATTTCCAATGCCGTGAAGTTCACCGCCCAGGGCGAGGTCCGGGTCTCCATCGACCGGCAGGGCGAGCACGTGGTCTTCAGGGTCTCGGACACGGGGGTGGGCATCGCCCAGGATCAGATCTCCGGGGTGTTCGACCGCTTCGTTCAGGCAGATTCGTCCACCACCCGCCAGTTTGGTGGTTCCGGACTGGGCCTGGCCATCACCCGCGATCTCTGCACGGCCATGGGCGGATCGATCGGCGTCACCAGCGAGCTTGGCCGGGGGTCAAGGTTCGAAGTCCGGCTTCCCCTCGAGGTCGCGACCGGTGCGGCGGCGGTCCCGTCGACGACGCCGGACGACGGGGGGGCCGTGGATCCCATCGGCACCTTCAGGATCCTGGCGGCCGAAGACAATTCCATCAACCAGCTGGTGCTGAAGACCCTGCTGGCCCAGTTCGATCTGTCCGCCACCTTCGTCGAAAACGGTCAGGAGGCTGTCGCCAGCTGGCGGGCTGCGGAATGGGACCTGGTCCTCATGGATATCCAGATGCCGGTCCTGGACGGTCCCTCGGCGGTGCGCCAGATCCGCGAGCTGGAGGCGGTATCCGGGCGGGCGAGGGTCCCGATCGTCGCCCTGACGGCCAATGCCATGGTCCATCAGATCGATCCCTATTTCGAGGCCGGCATGAACGACATCATTGCCAAGCCCATCGAGGTCCACGAGTTGCTGCGGGTGATCCAGGCTGTCGCCAATGCCGAGAGCTATGAGAGCGCGGTAGTGGCGCTCAAGGGATCCCGGGTCGCCTGACCAAGCCTGGAGCAGTCTGATCCCGAACTGTCCTGGACAGGTGCAGAGGCTCGCCCTGTGACGCTTTGCCGGCGATAGCCAGAGCGGCAGGACTGCGGCTATGGGATAGCGTCGCCTCAATGACATCAGGCGCGGCTAGACTGCCTGCTCAGATGAGTTCTCGGAATTTGCCCATGCCCGCCCTGGATCGTCGCGCCTTCCTGCTGTCCGCGACCGCAGCCCTGTCCATGCCCCCGGCCCTGGCCAGGGCCCTGACCATCGACGCGGATGCCCGCACCGGCACCCTGCGGGACGTGGACCATGTGGTGATCCTGATGCAGGAGAACCGGGCCTTTGATCACTATTTCGGCGAGATGAACGGCGTCCGGGGCTTTGGCGACCGCTTCCCCATCCCCGTTCCGGATGCCGGGGGGCTGCGCAACCGGACCGTCTGGACCCAGGTCAATGACACGGCAAAGGGTGGGCCGCCCCTGGTCTCGCCCTTCCCTCTGGATACGGTGAAGACCTTTGCCCACATGCGGGTCGAGGGCACGCCCCACAGCTGGGCCGACGCCCAGGCGGCCTGGAATGAGGGCCGCATGAACCGCTGGCCGGTCGCCAAGACCGAACGCGCCATGGGCTATTACCGGCGGGAAGACATCCCCTTCCAGTTCGCCATGGCGGACGCCTTTACGATCTGCGACGCCTATCACGCCTCGGTCCAGACGGGCACCAACACCAATCGCCTCTTTCTCTGGGCGGGCACCAATGACCCATCTGGTCAGCTTGGTGGCCCCTCGATCTCCAACAGCCATGACAATCTTGTGGCCTATGGCGGCGCAGCCGATCCCTATCGCTGGACCACCTATGGGGAACGTTTGCTTGCTGCCGGTGTGACCTGGCGCATCTATCAGGACATGGCGGACAATTTCACGGACAACCCCACCGCCGGGTTCAAGTCCTATCGCGACAGCCATGCGGCCCTACCGGGATCAGATCCCCGCCTGGCCGCTCTGGCCCTGTCCACCCGCAGGCTGGATGGTCTGCGCGACGACGTCCTGGCAGGAACCCTGCCCCAGGTCTCCTATATCGTGGCCCCGGCCGCCGATTCCGAGCATCCGGGCCCCTCCAGTCCGGCCCAGGGCGCGGACTATACAGCCCGGGTGATCGACGCCCTGACCGCTGATCCCAAGGTCTGGGCACGGACCGTCCTGTTGGTCATGTTCGACGAGAACGACGGCTTCTTTGACCATGTCCCGCCGCCGGCACCGCCCTCCAGGACCACTGACGGCACCGTTCTCGGGGCCTCGACGGTGGAGACCAACGGCGAATACCACCTGGTCCGCAATCCCACCGAGGCCATGGCAGAACGGCCTGAATTCATGGGCCGTCCCTATGGCCTTGGTCCCCGGGTCCCGCTCTATGTCCTGTCGCCCTGGAGCCGGGGCGGGTGGGTTAATTCCCAGGTCTTTGACCACACCTCGGTGATCCGCTTCCTCGAGGCGCGGTTCGGCGTGGAAGAGCCAAACATCTCTCCCTGGCGGCGGGCGGTCTGCGGTGACCTGACCACGGCCTTTGATTTCGCGACCCCCAATGTCGCGCCCTTCAGCGGCACCCTGCCTGAGACCCAGGCCCTAGCGACGCGGGCTGCAGGCCTGAAGCGCACGACGGTGCCGCCGACCCCTGCCGTTCCTGCCATTCCGTCCCAGGCGACAGGGCCGCGCCCTTCACGAGCCCTGCCCTATGCCCTGCGGGTGGGCGAGGACGCCCAGGCCGGCGCCATGGTCCTGACCTTTGCCAATGAAGGGCGCCAGGCCGCGGTCCTGCATGTCTATGACCGTCTGCGTCTCGATCAGGTGCCGCGCCGCTACACCATCGAGCCTGGCAAACAGATCAGGGATGCCTGGCCCGCCGGGGCCTATGATCTGTGGGTGCTGGGCCCCAATGGCTTCCACCGGCACTTCATGGGCCAGCTCCCGGGACTGGATCCGAGCTTGCAGATCCTGACTTCTGCGAGCGCCGGGCGGGTCAGTCTCACCCTGCAAAATCCGGGTCCTGACCTGTTGCGTCTGACGGCCAGCCCTAATGCCTACAAGAGCGCCTTGCGTCCCTGGAAGGCTGACCTGGCATCGGGGCGCACTTTGCAGCGGGACCTGAGCGTCAAGGCCACGGGCGGCTGGTACGATCTGACCATCCAGACCGAAGGCTATCTGCGTCGACTGGCCGGTCGCCTCGAAACCGGCCGCGACACGATCAGCGACCCCGCCATGGGCGGGCTCGCCATCATGGATCAGGCATTTCGCGGATAGGGCCCTCTCGGCATGGAGCAGCCTGAGGGACCCGTCAGTCGTCACGCCTTGATGATGACCTGCATGCTCTTGTAGCCCTTGACGAAGGTCGAGCGGACCCGGGGCGGTTCCTCGAGGACCTCGATGTGCGGGAAGCGCTTGAGGATCTCTTCCCAGATGATCTTCAGCTGGAGTTCGGCCAGGCGATTGCCCACGCAGCGGTGGACCCCGAAGCCGAAGGACAGGTGCTGACGGGGGCGTTCGCGGTCGATGATATAGTCGTTGGGACGCTCGATCACGCTCTCGTCGCGGTTGCCCGAGACATACCACATGACGACGGCGTCGCCCTTCTTGATGGTCTTGCCGTTCAGCTCGAAGTCCTGGGTCGCCGTGCGCTTCATGTGCGCCAGGGGGGTCTGCCAGCGAATGGTCTCGGAGACCATGGAGGGGATCAGGTTGGGATTGGCCCGCAGCTTGTCATACTGTTCCGGGAACTTGTTCAGGGCATAGAGCGAGCCAGAGATGGTGTTTCGGGTCGTATCATTGCCACCGATGGTCAGCAGGATGATGTTCCCCAGATATTCGAACTGGTTCATGTCCTTGGTGGCTTCCCCATGGGCCAACATGGAGACCATGTCGCCCTCGATGGGGTTGGCCTTGCGCTCGGCCCAGAGGTTCAGGAAATAGCCGGCATAGGCGGCCATTTCGGCGCGCTTCTGTTCCCAGGTGTCGACGATCCCGTCGCCTGGCCGGGTCATGACCATGTCAGACCAAAGGGTCAGCTTGCGGCGGTCTTCCTGGGGCATGCCGAACAGGGTGGCCAGGGTCATGGCCGTCAGTTCCATGGAGACCTTGTCCACCCAGTCAAAGGGCACGCCGACGGGCAGGCTGTCGAGAATGGCCCCGGCCCGCTCGCGGATCAGGGGCTCCATGACCTTCAGATTGTGGGGCGAGACGGCCGGGCTGACGGTCTTGCGCTGCTCGTCATGCTTGGGCGGGTCCATGGCGATAAACATGGTGGGCCCGCCGGTAGGGCCGCCAAAGGCCCCGCCGGACATCTGGGCACCGCTGGCCACCAGCTTGGCGATGGTCTCTTCGCTGGGGGCGAGGCTGATGCCACCTTCCGAGGAGAAGACCTCGTGATTGGTGTCGACGGCCATGATCTCGTTGAAGCCGGTAACGGCCCAATGGGGCTCGAACTCGCCGGCCGGGGTCCAGTGAACCGGGGCTTCGGCCCGCAGGCGTTCGAAATAGGGCCAGAAGCTGTTGGACAGGAACAGGCCCGACTGGGCCGCATTCAAGGTCTCGAGGGGCTGGGCATAGACCTGGTCCCGGACCGCATCGGCCGTGGGGTTATCCAGAGTGACGCTCTCGCTCATGGGGCATTCCTCGCTTTGACCCGGTCTTTGACGACCTGTTGAGAACAGGTCTCGCCGCTTATGGCGCGCGCGACAAGTCCCAGAGTGACGGGGGCGTCATTTTTTGACGGGCAACGGCTTCAGTTCGCGCGGCGTAGGGAGCGAAATCCACGGAGTTGGGTGCCGAGCGAGGCGATTGGCTTGGCTCGAAAGGTGTTTGGCTTCGTCGGCAGACTCATATGCGTTTGTGTTTTGTTCTTGTTGAATCAATCTAAAAGTGCAAATTGTGACTTTGCTATCTGTGTGACTGGCGGGATAGGCCCTGGCTTGATGCCGGGTCGGGCGAACTGATCAAGCTATCCCTTGCCTTTTGGAAAACCCAAATGACCATCGAGGCCCTTGTTCAGGTCATTCCGCCCCCTGAAGCTCCGACCGCCTCGTTCAGCGGGGCATGGGGGCCCGTCGAGGCGGAACTCGGCACCCGGTTACCCCAGGACTACAAGGATTTCGTCCGCATCTACGGCTGCGGATACCTATTGGATTTTATGTGGATCTACGTCCCCTATTTCTGGAACCGTGACGCGCGGCTGGTTTCAGTGGTCAGGGCGATCTACCGCAATACTATCGACGACAACGACCTCGGGCACACCATATGGCCAGCTCCGGGAGGACTATTGCCCTTCGGTCACACCAGCAATGGCGACTATCTGTACTGGAAGGCAGAAGGTGATCCCGATGCCTGGACGGTGGCCATCTGGAGCCGTGGAGATCTGGAACTCGAATATCTGGGCTGTGGCCTGACAGACTTCCTGGCCGGACTGGCGACCGGAACGATCATTCCAGAGTGCTTTCCGGACGACCTGTTTTCCTGCGAGACTCTCTTCGAGCCCGGTGCTGCAAGCGATCCGAATGCGTCCCCAAGGCCGCGTGCAGCCCTGTCAGGATCGCAATCACCGCGCTACGGGCCCCTGGAAACGCGGCTCAGCTTTGCGTGGCGCTCCACCTTCTGACGACCACTGCGGCGCGGACCCATTGCGAAATGACAAAATGTTCGTAGGGGAAGGCGGCAGCTGTGACCCCAGCGGCTCTTGCTCTTCGGCCGTCCGGGCCGGGCCTGTGTCACAAAGGCCGCAGAAGCTTCACGAACCCGTAGTGTTGTCGTCGCACCCCAAGGCTAGGTCTTGCCCAAATTTTGGGCGCTTGGGGACTATCCAATGAACAATTATCGTCGCAGCCTGATGGCCGCCGTGTCCGTATTTGGCGCGCTTGCCGCCGCTTCCGCTTCCGCTGCCGAACCGGCCAAGACCGCCACGGTCGAGGAGCTGGTGGTCACCGGCACCCGGGAGACTACCCGCACCCAGTTCACCAGCCTTGCCCCCGTCGACGTGATCTCCGAGAAGGCTATCCGCTCTTCCATCTCCAGCCAGGTCGGCGAAAACCTCGCCCAGCTGGTGCCCTCTTTCATCGTCCAGCGCCTGCCCACCTCGGACGGCCTGCAGTTCGTCCGTCCGGCCACCCTGCGCAATCTGGCCGCTGACCAGACCCTGGTCCTGATCAATGGCAAGCGCCTGCATCGCTCGGCCTTCCTAGGCCAGCGCGGGGCCCAGTCGGCTGACCTCGGCCAGGTCCCCAACTTCGGCGTCAAGCGTATCGAAGTCCTGCGCGACGGGGCCTCGGCCCAGTATGGTTCGGACGCCATTGCCGGGGTGATCAATATCCTGCTCGACGACAAGCCGGGCTTCGCGGCCTATGCCCAAGGCTCGCAGTTCTACGAAGGCGACGGCACCACCTATCAGCTGGGTGCCAAGGCCGGCCTCGCCCTGGGTGAGGGTCATATCAATGCCACCGCCGAATGGGCCGATGCAGGCCTCACCTCGCGGACCCGCCAGCGGGCCGATGCCATCGCCTTTGCGGCGGCCAATCCCACCGTCACGGTCAGCAATCCCGTGCAGCGCTGGGGCAACCCGGACCTCACCACCTATCGCTTCTCCCTGGACGCGGCCACACCGCTGGCCGGGCTGGGCGAGCTTTATGCCTTCGGCACCGCTGGCAAGACGGAAGGTGTCAATGACATCAACTGGCGTAATCCCGCGGCCAACCCCTCGATCTTCAAGACCACCACGGTCTATCCCGGCTTCAATCTCCTGAGCATCTATCCGGGCGGCTTCACCCCGACCGAGAGCATCGATTCCAAGGACTATCAGGCGGTCGCCGGTCTGCGGGACCGCTCTGGCGAGCGGTTCACCTGGGACCTCAGCGCCTCCTATGGCCGCAATGAAACCGAGTTCAATCTCGACAACTCGATCAATGCCTCCCTCGGCCCGGCAAGCCCGCGCAGCTTCTATCTGGGCCGACTGACCCAGTCGGAGCTCAACCTGAATGCGGACGCGGCCTATCGGTTGGACGTGGCCGGCCTGGCCGAACCGGTTAACGTGGCTTTCGGTGCGGAACGCCGCGTCGAGACCTATGAGATCGGCACCGGCGATCCGGCCTCCTACGCCGTTGGTCCGGGCGCTTCAGTGGGCCTCGCCCCCAATGCCAATGGCTTCCCCGGCTTCAATACCCAGCAGGCTGGTGAATGGGACCAGACCAGCTATGCCGCCTATGTCGATCTCGAAGGCACCCTGGCCACTGGCTGGACGGCGAGCGCGGCCCTCCGCTACGAGGACTTCTCGGAATTCGGCACCACCACCACGGGCAAGCTGGCTACCCGCTACGAATTCACCCCCGATTTCGCCCTGCGCGGGGCCTATTCCACCGGCTTCCGGGCGCCCACCCCGGCGCAGCTGAACTCCACCTCGACCTCGCAGGGCCTCGACACTGTGACCCTGCAGCTCTTCACCGCCGGACGCCTGTCGCCGCTCAATCCGGTGGCCAGCTTCCTCGGGGCCAAGCCGCTCGCCCCGGAAGAATCCGACACCTTCACGGGTGGCTTCGTGTGGCGCAATGACAGCGGCTTCTCGGGCTCGGTCGACATCTATCAGATCGACGTCGCCAAGCGCTTCAGCACCTCGGCCACCGTGGCCGTGACCCCGGCGATCAAGGCCCAGCTGGTGGCCCTGGGCGTCTCGGGGGCCTCGGCCTTCACCTCGATCAGCTGGTTCACCAACGACTTCGACACCCGCACCAAGGGCATCGACGTGGTCGGGACCTATACCCGCGAAGTCCTGGGGGGAAAGCTGGACCTCACGGGTGCCTATAACTTCAACGAGACCACGGTGACCAAGGGGTCCATTTCGACCAATCCAAGCCAGAAGCGCCTGTTCGAGGAATCGCGTCCGAAGAACAACTTCACCGCCTCGGCCAACTGGGCTCTGGGTCCCGTCGAACTGCTGGGCCGGGCGCGTTATTATGGGGCCTGGACGGACTCCACGGGCAACTCCACCGGCCTGATCTTCCAGGAGTTCGGGGCCCTGACCCTGTTCGATCTGGCGGCCACCTACACCGTCAACCCGAACCTCTCCCTCAAGGTCGGTGCGGAAAACGTCTTCGACGCCTATCCTGACGAAGCCATCTTCCAGGCCAGCCGCGGCCTCGTATACTCGCGCAATGCGCCCTACGACACCAATGGCGGTAACTACTACGTGCGGCTTGACGCCCGGTTCTAGGCCGGACGGCATGGCCCTGACGCGGCGCGGCCTCATCGGGGCCGCGCTGGCGGCGGGGCCGGCTGCGGCTGCGGCCGGGACCTCGCCGGACTGGGCGCAAGTGGCGGCCCAATATGAGGTCACGGCTGAGACCATCCAGCTGGAGAACGGCAACTGGGGCATGATGGCTCGGCCCGTTCTTGCCGCCTATGAGCGGCACCAGAGGCGGGTAAATCGCGAGACCTCCTACTATTCCCGGCGCGGCTATGGGGCAGACCTCGACCGCGTACGGGCCCGGGCGGCGGCGGCTCTGGGGGTCTCTCCTGACGAGATTGCCTTTACCCGCGGCGCGACCGAGGCTCTGCAGGCCCTGATCGGCGGCTATAATCGCCTGCGTCCCGGCGATGCGGTGCTCTATGCCGACCACGACTACGATGCCATGCAGACAGCCATGCGCTGGCTCAAGGCGCGGCGGGGGGTGGATGTCATTGCCATCGACCTGCCGGAACCCGCGACCCACCAGGGGCTGATCGACGCCTATGCCGCGGCCCTAGCGGCCCATCCGAAGGTCCGGATGATGTTGCTCACCCAGGTCAGCCACCGCAATGGCCTGGCTCTGCCCGTGGCCGAGATCACGGCCATGGCCAGGGCAAGGGGCGTGGATGTCATCCTCGACAGCGCCCACGCCTGGGGCCAGCTGGATTTTCGCCTGCCAGATCTGGGCGCTGATTTCGTCGGCCTGAATGGCCATAAATGGATCGGTGCGCCCTTGGGCGTCGGAGTGCTCTATATCCGCAAGGACCGGCTTGGCGACATCGATCCCTTCATGGGGGAGGATCGGGTCCCGCCCGACGACGTCCGTTCGCGGGTGCACAGCGGCACCGCCAATATGGCGGCATTTCTGGCCCTGAACGAGGCGCTCGACTTCCATGAGACAATCGGGGTGACCGCCAAGGCGGCTCGCCTGACCGCCCTGCAAAGGACCTGGACGGACCCACTGCGCACTGTGCCCGGGATCGACGTCCTGACCCCGAAGGATCCCCGGCTTGTGGGGGCCATAGGGGCCTTTCGGCTCACAGGGCGGACCTCCGAGGCGGCAAACATCGCCCTGGCCCGCCGACTTCTCGACCAGTTCGGCATCTTCACGGTGCACCGCACCGGCCTCGCCCGCGGGGCCTGCGTGCGGGTGACGCCGGCCCTCTTCACCACAGAGGCCGATGTCCTGAAGCTGGTGGCAGCGGTGCGGGAAATCGCCAGGGGCTAGGCGGCGTCGCCCCTGAGACCGCCGCTGTCACCCTAGTGATGAGCCCGGTCGCCGGAACGCCTAACTACTGCGGGGGTGAGACGGGGCCTTGAGCCACAGCTTGCTGCCTCCGAGGTCGAAGATGGCAGTCTTCCCCTGGCCCGGATGATCTGGCTTCGCGGGTGAGATAATTGGGCCTAGGCTGTGCTGGGAGCCGGGGAGGAGCACATGGCATCCGTTGATTTCGCGCGAGACTTTGGTCCGGGGACCGATCGTCGGTTCTTCCTGATCATGTCACTGGTTGTCGCTCTGGTCATCGTGGGCGGCTTTGGCCCCAGCTACGTCTCAAGCCTGCCGCCGCCCGGCCTTCCGTTCTGGGTCCATCTGCATGGCGTGGTCATGACCGCCTGGATCCTGCTCTTCGCTCTTCAGTCCTGCCTCGTGGGACGCCGAGCCTTTTCGCTGCATCGACGCCTGGGATGGCTGTCCATCGGACTGATTACCGTGATGGTGCCCCTCGGCTTCGTCACCAATGCCATGGCGATCCAAAGGGGCGCGACGCCGCCCTTCTTCACCCCGGCGATGATGATGGCGGCAGACGGCATCGACCTCTGCCTTTTCACAGGGCTCTATGCGGCGGCCATTCTGCTTCGGCGCCACGGGGCCTGGCACAAGCGCTTGATGCTTTGCGCCACCATCCTTCTGACCTGGCCGGCGCTCGCCCGGTTGCCGCCGCTGGGTGAACTCGGCCTGTCGATGATCATCCCGGCGTCCGTCGCCCTGTTGATCCTGCTCGCCCTGATCGGCCCGGCCTTTGACCTGGTGACCCGGCGCCGCATGCATCCGGCCTATCTGTGGGGGGTGGGGCTGATCATCGCCGCCCAGCCCCTTCACGGATTGCTGGCGGCGAGCCCACTGATCCAGGGCCTCGCAAATCGATTGCTGGTCTGAGGGGCAATCGTGGCGGTGGGCTGGAGCGCCGTCGATCCGCATTTCATGCGCTGACACAGACTTCCGCCCACGCGCAGGGGCGTGCGGGCAAGGTGTCTAGCGGGGCTGGGCGTCAGGTGTGGCGGCGGCGCGCCGCGCCACAATCTCGAGATAGACTGCGACATTGAACTCCGCGCCCGTCATGCCGATGTGCTCCTGCGGCACGGAGGTTTCCGGCGCCACCCCATAGCGCGGGCCAAGGGTGCGGCCGGTGAGATCCTCGATGCCCTGTCCCCACGCCATGGAGGGGATATCGAGCACATGATAGTGGAACAGCTCGCGGAAGGCGGCGCCGTGCTCGGCCAGCAGCGCCGTCATGAAGCGGGTATCGAACTGAGCGTTGAAGGCGGTGAAGATCATGGTGCGCCCACCGCTGACACGGCGGTGGAAGTCGAGGATCTGGCGCACAGCCTCCGCTTCACTCACGGCGCCATGGGATGTCCAGTAGGCGACGTCGAAGCCGTTGACCGCACGTGCGCCCTCCGAGATCCGCTCCGGGTGCGTCGGAAGGATGCGGACATAAATGCGTCCGAGTTCGCGCCCGTCCAGGTCGGTGTAGATGAGGCCCGCGTCGATCATCTCATGATAGTCGGGATCGAGGCCCGTGGTCTCGACATCGACATGGGCCAGGCCAAAGGCGGCGCGGGTCTCCGTCGTCGGGAAGGGCGGGCGGGTCTGTCCGTCAGGCGCCGGGCGGGGCGCTGTCGCGCAGGCGGAGAGGGCAAAGACGGCGAGGGCGAAGAGGGCGGTCCGGAGCATGGCGGCAGCCTAGCGGGCGGCTGCAACAGTTTCGCGTCGGCGGGTCGCTCCGCCCCTTGCCGCTCAATCCCTCGCCACCAGGCCATCGTAT
>CAIYZB010000243.1 GCA_903930545.1 uncultured Alphaproteobacteria bacterium | reverse complement strand
TTGACCTTCGGAGGTGGAGGCTCGGGCATGTGCTGGCTCTCCGGCAACATCCGCCAGACCACCACCAGCATCACGGCGGCGATGATGGAGAAGGCAAACATCGGCCCGGCCAGCCCACCCTGGAAGGGCAGGACGAACAGCGGAGCCAGAAAGGGCCCGATGACGGTCCCGAGACCAAAGGCTCCGGCCAGGCTGGACATGGACTGGGTGCGTTGCTCCACCGGCGTATGCTCGGCCAGATAGGCCTGGGTCGCGGGATTGGACGCAGCCCCGAACAGGCCGAACAGGGCCCGGGCGAACAGGAAGAAGACGAAGATCACCATGGGGGCGGCCAGGTGATAGAGGCCGGCGGCCACCACCGCGGCACAGGCCATCATGGACAGGGCAAAGCCGGACAGCCCCACCAGCATCAGGGGCTTTCGCCCGTGGCGGTCCGAGGCCTTGGCCCAGAAGGGTGACGAGAAGGCCCAGAGCAGGGCCGAGAGTGAAAAGACCCCGGCCACCATGAAGTCGGGGATCCCGATGGACCGGCCGATGGCGGGAAGCACCGATATCATCCCGGTATTGCCCATGGCCGTGATCAGGGACACGCCGAAGATTATCGCGAAGGACTGCCGGGGCAGACCTTCGGGGGCACGGGAGAGACTGGTCATCCCCCGCTGTTAGACCTCCCCGAATTGGTTGCAAACCCTGAAATCCTCACCCCGCATTAAGCATTACCCGGGATGCTGGCGGCGCTTCAGACCCCAGGATTCTTTCGGCCATGTTCCAAGTCATCGGCATCGTGCTGCTCTTCGGCCTCGTGTTCGGCAGCTATCTCATGGCTGGCGGCAACATGGCCCCGATCATCCACTCCGCACCGCACGAACTGATGGCCATCCTGGGAGCGGCCGTCGCCGCCTTTCTGATCGGCAATTCCATGACCGTGGTGAAGGCAACCCTGGCCGGGTTCGGCAAGGTCTTTGCGGGATCAAAATGGAAGCCCGCCGACTATCGCGACCTGTTGGCCCTGCTCTTCCTGCTGACCAAGACCATGAAGTCCAAGGGCGTGATCGCCCTGGAAAGCCACATCGAAAATCCGCACGACAGCACGATCTTTTCGCGCTTTCCGAAGATCAACAAGGATCACTTCGCCGTCGACTTCATCTGCGACACCCTGCGGATGATGACCATGAACCTCGAAGACCCGCACCAGGTCGAGGACGCCATGGAAAAGCAGCTGGAAAAGCACCACCACGAGGCCATGGCCCCCGCCAATGCCATCCAGAACATGGCTGACGCCCTGCCCGCCCTTGGCATCGTCGCCGCCGTGCTCGGGGTCATCAAGACCATGGGTGCCATTACAGAACCGCCGGAAGTCCTGGGCGAGATGATCGGCGGCGCTCTGGTCGGCACCTTCCTGGGCGTGTTCATCGCCTATGGCCTGGTTGGCCCCATGGCGACCCGCCTGAAGGAAATCATTGAAGACGACTCGGCCTTCTACAAGATCATCCAGTCGGTTCTGGTCGCCCACCTGCACGGCAATGCCGCCCAGATCTCGGTGGAAATCGGCCGCGGCAGCGTGCCCTCGACGGCCCAGCCCAGCTTCCTGGAACTGGAAGAAGCCCTCTCGGCCATCCCGAACGAAGCCTAGCCCGGGCCCCGCCCTAGAGCGGGCTCAAACGATTGACGTGACCCATCTTGCGGCCGGGCTTGGCATCGCGCTTGCCATAGAGATGAAGGCGGGTGTCGGCCTCCGTGCTCAGCTTGGGCCAGGTCTCGACCTCGGACCCCAGCAGATTGAGCATCTCTACGTGGCAAAGGGCCTCGGTGGGGCCCAGGGGCCAGCCGGCCACAGCCCGGATGTGTTGCTCGAACTGGTCTACCGCACAGCCGTCCTGGGTCCAGTGTCCGGTATTGTGGACCCTGGGGGCGATCTCGTTGACCAGAAGGTGACCGTCGGCCACCTCGAACAGCTCGATCCCGATGACCCCCACATAGTCCAGATTGCCCACCACCCGATGAGCGATCTCTATGGCCTGGGCAGCGGTGGCCTCTGACAGCCTGGCCGGTGCCCGGGTCCGCCTAAGGATCCCCTGTTCGTGGTGGTTTTCCCCCAGGGGATAGACCGCCACCTCGCCGCCCCGCCCTCGGGCAGCAATGATCGACAGCTCCCGGGTGAAATCGGCCGCCGCTTCCAGGATCGAGGCCTTGGCTCCGAGGCTCTGGAAGACTCCCTCGGCCTCGACGGGATGTTCGACCCAGTGCTGGCCCTTGCCGTCATACCCATCGCGGCGGGTCTTCAGCAGGGAAGGAACCCCCAGGAAGCCGACCGCCTCAGCCA
>CAIYZB010000242.1 GCA_903930545.1 uncultured Alphaproteobacteria bacterium | reverse complement strand
CAGGCAGATCGGCGGTCTGTTCCTCCGGATAGAGCCAGGGCCCCTCCGGCATCAGTTCCACCAGCCGGTTCTTCAGGTCATCAACCCCGGACCCGTCGGCGGCGGAGATCATGAAGACCTCGGAATAGACCCCGGTCTCGTAGAGACGCTGGGAGATGCCCAACAGGTTGTCGCGCTTGATCCCGTCGATCTTGTTCAGCGCCAGGATGACCTTCTTGCCGGAGGCCTTGAGGCCCTCGATGATGGTCTCGACATCGATGATGGCCCGGCGATCGGCGGCCTTGCCACCGGGTTCGCGGGCCGCGATCTCGGCCTGGACGTCCACCAGATGCACCACGGCCTCGGCCTCGTCAGCTCCGCCCCAGGCAGAGCGGACCATGGCGCGGTCGAGACGACGGCGCGGCGAGAAGATCCCGGGAGTATCCACCAGGATGATCTGGGCCTGTCCGGCCATGACCACGCCCCGCACCGGAAAGCGGGTGGTCTGGACCTTCTGGGTCACGATGGAGACCTTTGCCCCCACCAGGAGGTTGGTCAGGGTCGATTTGCCGGCGTTCGGCGCGCCGATGACGGCGACAAAGCCTGCACGCGTAGTCATGTGGATCCTTGGTGTCTTGTCAGCATGGCCAGGGCCGCAGCCTTCTGGGCGTCCTGCTTCGAACGCCCCTCGGCGACCTCGGGGGGCACGCCCTCTACCACAACTTCTACCCGGAAGCGCGGTTCATGCGCAGGCCCGTCCTGACCCACCACCCGATAGGCCGGAAGCGGGCGGCCCATGCCCTGGGCCCATTCCTGGAGCTGGGTCTTCGGGTCCTTGACCCGGGGGCCTTCCAGCAGCTCGAATTCCTCGGCCCAGAAGGTGTCGAAGAAGCGCCGCGCCCCCTCCAGTCCGGCATCGATATAGAGGGCGGCCATCAGGGCCTCGCAGGCATCCCCCAGCACCGTGTCATTGTCCCGGCCCCCGATCTTGGTGGCACTGGCGGCCATGCGCAGGGCCTCGGCCAGACCGATCCGTCGGGCAACCCGGGCACAGGCATGGGAATTGACCAGCTCGTTCATCAGGGGGGACATCTCCCCCTCCCGGGCCGAGGGCTGGCGATCCATCAGCTGTTCGGCGGCCAGCAGGTTCAGCACCCGGTCGCCCAGGAACTCCAGCCGCTCATTGTGGCGCACCTTCATTGCCCCATCGCCGACACTGGCATGGGTCAGGGCGCGTTCCAGCAGCTCCCGATCGGTGAAAACGTGGCCGATACAGGCTTCCAGCGCCTGAACGGCGGCCTCCCGACGGTTCATTTCAGGCGGTGGAAGAACCGGCTGGGACGGGCGTCCAGCACCCAGGTCCAGGGCTTGAACAGAGACGCACCCTTGTTCCAGGACAGCAGGATGAACTGGGCCTTGCCCACCAGGTTCTCGGCCGGAACATAACCGACGCCAACAGCCATGGGCTCGCGGCTGTCGAGGGAGTTGTCCCGGTTGTCACCCATGAAGAAGTAATGGCCTTCCGGAACGATGAAGGGGCCCTTGGTGTCGAGCGGACCGTCCGGACCAAAGTCATAGGTGATGTATTTCCGCCCGTTATCCATCGTCTCTTCATAGCGTTCGACGTTGCGGGTGAAGCCGTAGCCGGAATCCATCATCACCGGCGGCAGGGGCCGGCGCGGGATTTCCTTGCCATTGATGGTCAGGACCCCGCCATTGACGTCGATCCGGTCGCCAGGCAGGCCGATCAGACGCTTGATATAGTCGGTGCGACCATCCCGGGGCAGCTTGAAGACGATGATGTCCCCGCGCTTCGGCACCTTCTCGAACAGGCGGCCCTGGAAGATCGGCGGGCTGAACGGAATGGAGTGGTGCGAATAGCCGTAGGAGAACTTGGTGACGATCAGATAGTCGCCTTCCAGCAGGTTCGGCTCCATGGAGGCCGAGGGGATGGTGAAGGGCTGGAAGAAGATCACCCGCAGGAACAGGGCGATCATCAGGGCATAGGCCACCGTCTTCACGATCTCGATGATCTCGGCCAGGGCCGCATTTTCCGGGGGGGCCTCGGCCTGCTGAACGTCTTCGGTCATGGAACAATCCTGAGGAACCCCGGGCGCACCCGGACCGCATCTAGCTAGCCCCTGCATAGCCCAACGGCAAGCCGAAGGCCCGTGAACTCTCCGTCATGGAGAACTCAACCGAAAAAGGGCCGCCCTGGCGAAAGGGCGGCCCTCCTGGAGAGATCAGCGGTGCATGGGGCACCGCTGAGCAATTTTAGGTCCAGAACTCGCTGAAGAAATTTTCGATCGAGATGGTGCCGGTGACGTCACCGTCCAGCCGAATGATCATGTCCAGGGCGTCATCATCGTTGATGTCCACATAGACAAAGGTCGCGTCATCAGCCGTGGAATAGACGGCACTGATCGTCGCATTGGCAGCGGCCGCGGCGGCATCCGCCGCCGCTCCGTCAGCCACCGACTGCTCGTTATAGTCGTGACCGCTGGAAGCCGTGTCAACGAGGCCCGAGATCTGGATCCTGTCATCGCCATCAAAGCCGATGATCCGATCCGCGGTAGCTCGTGTGTCGCCACTCTCTGACGCATTCAGGAAGACGAAGAGGCTATCCACTGCCGCCGACGCATCCATGGTGTCCTGACCGGCACCGCCCTCGAACTCGTCATCGTCGAAGCCGACGAGGCTGTCATTGCCACTGCCGCCGTCAAGATAATGGTAGGACAGGCCAACACCCCCGACGAGGGTGTCGTTGCCATCGCCACCGCTCATCCAGTCATCGCCATTGCCGCCGACGAGGGAGTCGTTGCCCTCGCCGCCCAGCATCTCGGAATAGCTGCCGTCGAGATCGCCGCCTGCGTCGAGGGTGTCGTTGCCGTCACCGCCGTCGAGGTAGTCACCTCCATTGCCGCCGTTCAGGCTGTCATTGCCCGCGCCGCCGTCGATATAGTCGTCACCATTGCCGCCAAGGAGGGTGTCCTTGCCACCGTAGCCATACAGGTAGTCGTCACCATCCAGGCCCGAGATGGAGTCGGCGGAGCTGTCGCCTTCCAGGTCGTTGTCGTCGCCGGCCGTCCCGGTCACGGTCATGGGGGTATAGAAAGCCTCGCCGATATTGGCGATGGAGATGTCAGCCAGGGTGCGGTTGGCCAGGACCACGGCATCATCCGCCGCCCCGTCATCGCCGGCACTGTCGGCAAAGACCACCACATCGGCCCCGACCTGGACCACGACATAGTTGATGCCGGACAGGGAGATGGCGTTGTCGGCAATGGCCTTGGCCGAGGCATAGTCATTGGCCACGGTCTCGATATAGGTGGTGGCAGACACGGTCCCGGCGGCGAAGACCAGGGTGTCACTGTTGTCCCAGTCGATGATCCGGTCACCCTGGGAGGCCACCAGGGAGGAGTGCCCCTCCTCGGTTGCGAAGAGGTCGGCTCCTGCGCCGCCGGACAGGGTGTCGATACCTGCGCCGCCGTTGAGGGTGTCATCGCCGGCATCCCCATAGAGGGTGTCCTTGCCATCGGCACCGAAGAGGGAGTCGTTACCATCGCCGCCATTGGCGGTATTGGTGGAGGTGTCGATACCCCCCAGGCCCGAGTTCACGACGATCTCGTCATTGCCCGCGCCGCCGCTGATGGTATCGCTGCCGTTGCCGCCCAGGATGACGTCATTGCCGTCGCCGCCGGACAGGAGGTTGGTACCGGCATAGTCAGAAATGTAGTCATTGCCGGCATCGCCGCTGACGGTGTCGTTGCCGGCATCGCCATTGAGTTCGTCGGCACCGTTGCCACCCGAGACACTGTCATTGCCGGCATCGCCTTCAACAGTGTCGTCGCCATTGCCGCCGGTGATGACGTCATCGCCGTCATCGCCATACACTGTGTCAGTGCCCTCACCACCGGAGACGGTGTCGTTGCCGCTGAAGGCATAGATGGTGTCGACGCCATTGCCGCCAGTGATCAGGTCGTTGCCAATGCCGGTAAAGATCTCGTCATTGCCATTGCCGCCGTCGACGATGTTCGCGCCGTTGCTGGCATTGATAACGTCGTCGCCCTCGCCGCCATAGATGGTGTCGGCCGAGTTGCTACCGTTGATCTCGTCGTTGCCGGCCCCGCCATCGAGGGTGTCGGCACCGCCGTTCGCGGTGATGGAGTCGTCGCCGGCCCCACCGAACACGCTGTCCGCCGCCGAACTCCCGGCAAAGATGTTGTCGTTGCCGCTGCCGCCATCGATGGTCGAGGTGCCGACGCCGCCGCCGGTCACATAGATCACGTCATTGCCTGCACCGCCGGCAATGGTGTTGGAGCCGATTGTAGCGTTTATGTTGTCGTTGCCATTGCCGCCGTCGAGGATGTTGTTGCCCCCCTCACCGGCGAGGGTGTCGTTGCCATCCTCACCATAGAGGGTGTCGGCGGCCGAACCGCCCACGAGGCGGTCATTGCCGAGATTGCCATTGATCAGGTCGGCACCACCGCCGCCGGTGACCGTGTCGTTGTCGCGGCCGCCCAGCAGGGTCTCGGCCTCATTTCCGCCCGTGATGCTGTCATCGCCGCGGTTGCCGTTGACGACATTGGCACCCGTGCCGGACGAGATGACGTCATTGTCCTGGCCGCCATAGATGATGTCGGCGCCGGTGCCGCCATCGATGCTGTCGTCGCCCTGGTTGCCCTGGAGCAGGTCATTGCCGCTGCCACCGGACAGGGAGTCATTGCCGTCGCCGCCGAACAGGCCGTCCGCCGCACCAGCCTCACCGGCCAGGGTCTCGGCGGTCAGGGACCCAGGATAGGCCCCGAGCTTCAGGGTCGAGCCATCGGTAAAGACCAGATTGCCCAGTTGGCTGACGCTCGCCACCGCAAGGGGGAAGTCCACCGACTTGGCACCGATCGCGATGCGGATCACCGCCGGGGTGATGGCTTCAGCGGCAACGTAGGAGACGGACGCACCCGCGCCGGACCCCGTCTGGAAAATGATGGTGTCAGCAGCCGTAACGGCCGCGGCCTGGGCCGCCGTGATCGTATCGAAATAGAGCGTCGCCATGGGGGTCCCCGGAGGATTGAACTTTTCTCCGGTTACGGGACGTCGTCAGCCACGTAAAGCATATCAGAATGTTTATACTACCGACTCTGCGGCTCTATTATCCACTCCGGGTAATATTTATTTTCATTGAATTAATATTCAAAATACAAATAGCGCAACTGGGTATTTTATACTCATTT
>CAIYZB010000241.1 GCA_903930545.1 uncultured Alphaproteobacteria bacterium | reverse complement strand
TGGGACACCCGCTTTGGCCGGGTTGGCGTCGGGATCTGCTGGGACCAGTGGTATCCGGAGGCCGCTCGGGCCATGACCCTGATGGGGGCCGAGGTCCTGCTCTATCCTACCGCCATCGGCTCCGAGCCACACCAGCCCGAGATGGATACAGCCCTGCCCTGGCGCCGGGCCATGCAGGGGCATGCTGTCAGCAATGTCATTCCTGTGGTGGGGGCCAACCGCATCGGCTTCGAGCCCTGGGACAACTATCCCAATGGCGGCCAGCAGTTCTATGGCGCGTCCTTCATCGCCGATCACAGGGGCGATCTGATGGCGGACTTTGGCCGTGACCAGGAAGGCGTCATGTGCGCCGAGTTCGATCTCGACTACCTCACCCGCCATCGCGCGGCCTGGGGCTTTTTCCGCGATAGCCGCCCCGACCTCTATTCCAGCCTGGCCCAGCCCCGGCCGGCCTGATCACCTGTGCCTGGCCCGGGAGGATCTCCCGGACCAGTCAGGTGTTTCATCGGTCAGCGCAGGACGGTGAGGCCGTTCTTGATGACCGTGGCATTGCGAGCCTTCACCCGGGCTTCGAAGGAGATGTTCTTGCCATCCTTCCACAGGTCCACCGTGATGGTGTCGCCCGGGAAGACCGGTGCCGAGAAGCGGGCCTGGTGGGAATAGATCTGGTCCGGATCAAAGTCGGTGATGGCCTGGAGCACGGCCCGGCAGGTGATGCCATAGGTGCAGAGCCCGTGCAGGATCGGACGCGGGAAGCCTGAACGCTTGGCGCTTTCCGGATCGGAATGCAGGGGATTGCGGTCGCCGTTGAGGCGATAGAGCAGGGCCTGGTCCTCGCGGGTGGTGAAGTCCACCGACATGTCCGGGGCCCGGATGGGGACCTGATGGGGTTCCGGCGCGCCTTCGGACGGGCCGCCGAACCCACCATCGCCACGGGCAAAGGTGGAGCCGGTCAGGGTGGCGACCTTTTCACCCTTTTCGTCGGTCCAGACGGTTTCGTTGAGGATGACAGCGCCCTTGCCCTCGCCCTTGTCATAGGCCCCGACCGTGCGGCCCTGGGCCGTATAGGTGCCGGAGGCGGACAGGGGCTTGTGCAGTTCGACCTTCTGTTCGCCATGGACGACCATCAGGAAGTTGATCTGGCTGGGACGGTGGCCCTCAGGCATTTCCGGGGCCGGACCCATCGTGCCACGTCCACCGGAGCTGAGCACCGTGGCGGCGGTCGGGATAACCTTCAGACCCTTTTCATAGACGAAGGCCAGTTCGGTCTCGTTCATCGGGTCCTGGCCTAGGCCAACGCCCAGGGCATAGAGCATCACGTCCTTGTCGCCATAGGTGAAGGTGCGGGGTGCGGTCTTCTGGTCGAGAATGTCGGGATAAAAGATAGCCATTGAAAATGTTTCCTCCGAAGGGCGATCGATCGCCTTGTCTTATCCTCGGATTGAAGCGCGACCGGGGAAGCGAAGCAAGCGCAGAGCGAGCGGATTTGCGGGCCGCGATCCTATCGGGTAGAAGCGCGCACCCAGCCGACCGGAAACGCCCTGACAGGTGTCCCGTGCGTGCTTACCCCTTTGCGCCCAGACTCATCGAAGGCATCCCATGGCGACGGCAATCAATCAGAACAGCCTCGGTGAAATCACCGGCAACGTCCTTTTCTATTCCAAGCCGGAGCCCCTGGCGCCGGAGCTGCACGGCAAGATGGGCGTCAAGCGCATCGACGGGCCGTTCAACTTCGCCAAGGTTGGCCATGCCGTGCCCCTGACCGTCACCGAATTCGCCCTCTATGGCGTCTGCGGCCCGGTGATCTTTGTCGGCGACGACAAGATCCCGCTCGCGGTCATGGGTCTCAATGGCGGTGAGAACATGTTCATCACCGAGGCCGGCGTCTTCGAGGCGGGCGTCTATGTCCCGGCCTATGTGCGTCGCTACCCCTTCGTCTATGCCAATGACACCGCCGCCGGCCAGCTGGTGCTCTGCATCGACCGCGACGCCGAGTTCGTGGTCGAGGGCGGCGACATGTCCTTCTTCGACGAGAAGGGCCAGCCCACCGAATATACCCAGAACTGCATCGCCTTCTGCAACGACTATGAAGCCGAGCGTCAGCGCACCGTCAGCTTCATCAACCTGCTGAAGGAACTGGACCTGTTCGAGGTCAAGGAAGCCAACCACATCGGCGTCGACGCCGAGGGCAATGCCATGGCTCCCCAGAAGATCGCCGACTATTTCGCGGTCTCCGAGGACAAGCTCAAGGCCCTGTCCCCCGAAAAGCTGGCCGAGCTGCGGGACAATGGCGCCCTGCAGCAGATCTATGCTCACCTCTTCTCCCTGGTGAACTGGGATCGCCTGATCGCCATGGCCATCAGCCGCGCCAACCAGGCTGTTCAAGCCAGCTAAGGCTGACAGCCACCACCCCATTCCTCCCCCTCAGGGGGAGGGGGACCGCGCAGCGGTGGAGGGGGCAAGTTCCCGGACCCCCTCAGTCAGCTTCGCTGACAGC
>CAIYZB010000240.1 GCA_903930545.1 uncultured Alphaproteobacteria bacterium | reverse complement strand
GCTGGCGTTCCCGCCGGCGTGTTCAACATGGTCCATGGCGACGGCCTCGGCGTCGGCGTGCCGATGTCCAGCCATCCGGAAGTGGACATGGTTTCCTTCACCGGTTCGACCCGCGCCGGCATCGAGGTGGCCAAGAATGCCGCCCCGACCGTCAAGCGCGTGGCCCAGGAGCTGGGTGGCAAGAGCCCCAACATCGTCCTCGACGACGATGCCTTCGCCAAGGGCGTGGCCCGCGGCGTCTCCAGCATGATGACCAATTCCGGTCAGTCCTGTAACGCCCCCACCCGCATGCTGGTCCCGGCCGCGCGCATGGATGAGGCGATCGTTGTGGCCCGCGAGGCCGCCAGCCAGATCACGGTCGGCGACCCGAACGGCAACTCCATGCTGGGCCCGGTGGTCAACAAGACCCAGTTCGACAAGATCCAGAAGCTGATCCAGGCCGGCATCGACGAAGGTGCCACCGTGGTCATCGGCGGCGTGGGTCGTCCGGAAGGCCTGGACAAGGGCTATTATGTCCAGCCCACCGTCTTCGCCAATGTCACCAATGACATGACCATCGCCAAGGAAGAGATCTTTGGCCCGGTCCTGTCGATCCTGGGCTATGACACCCTGGAACAGGCCATCGAGACCGGCAACGACACCGAATATGGCCTCGCAGCCTATGTTCAGTCCGCCGACCTCGCCAAGGCCCGCGAGGTGGCCTCCAAGCTGCGCGCCGGTCAGGTCTCCATCAATGGTGGCGGCGGCGACATGATGGCCCCCTTCGGTGGCTACAAGATGAGTGGCAACGGGCGCGAGTGGGGCGATTTCGGCTTCCACGAGTTCCTGGAAACCAAGGCGATCCTCGGCTACGCGCCGAAGCCGGCCGCGGAATAAATACCCAGTAAGATCAGCGCCTCCGGGGTTCCCCCGGAGGCGTTTTTCTTTGGCTGGCAAACGACAGGGGAGGGAAGGCTATGACCCAGGAAATCCGGTGCGTGGCCGATGTGTCCCGCGTCCAGGCCCGTCTGAGGCCGCAGGCCACCGCGATCTGGTTTGAAGGCCAGATCACCACCTATGCCCAGCTGGATCAGCTGGCATCTCAATGTGCCAATGCCCTGATTTCCGCAGGTGTGCGCCCCGGTGACCGGGTAGCGACCCTGGTCAAGGGCTGTGCCGACTTCTTCATTCTCTGGCTTGGCTGCGCCAAGGCCCGGGCCTGTCTTGCGCCCGTGAACTGGCGTCTCGCCCCGCCGGAAGTGGCCTTCATCGTCAAGGACGCCGGGGCGAAGGTCCTGCTGGTGGGGGCCGACTATGCGGGCCTGGCTGCCGGTCTGAAGGCCGACTGCCCGGACCTGGCCACCCTCATCCAGTTCGAGCCGGGGCATCCTGAGTGGCCGGCCTTTGGCGACTGGATCGGCGCGGCTCCGGCCACTGATCCCATGCTCACGCAGGACCCGCAGGATGATGTGATCCAGCTCTATACCTCCGGCACCACGGGCCTGCCCAAGGGCGTCCAGCTGTCGGATGCCAATTATGCGACGGTCTTCGACTCCGCCGTGCGACAGTGGGCGAGTTTCGAGCCTCAGGATGGGGTCCTGGTGGCCATGCCCCTGTTCCATGTGGCCGGCGCCAATCTGGGCATGCTGGCCCTGCTGCAGGGTGCCCGCGCCGTCGTGCTCAAGGAAACCGAGGCCGGGGCCATTCTCCAGGCCATCGAGACCGAGACCATTCGTCATGCCTTCCTGGTTCCCGCAGTGATCAACATGTTGCTGCAGAACCCCCGCATCAACGAGGTCGATCTCTCCAGTCTCACCCATGTCTATTACGGGGCCTCGCCGATCTCCGAAGACGTCCTGACCCGGGCCCAGGCCCGGTTCTGGGTGGACTTCACCCAGCTCTATGGTCTGACCGAGACCCTGGGGGGCGGCACCTATCTGCCCCCGGCTGACCACGATCCGGCCCGGGGCAAGCTGCGCTCCTGCGGCCTGCCGGCGATCGGCTATGAGGTCCGGGTCCAGAATGAGGGGCGTGATTGCGCGCCCTTCGAGGTTGGCGAGATCCAGATCCGCTCCACGGGCCTGATGAAGGGCTACTGGAACCGTCCGGAGGCCACGGCCGAGGCCATTCGCGACGGCTGGTTCCACTCCGGCGACGCTGGCTATTTCGATAATGAGGGCTACCTCTTCATCCATGACCGGGTGAAAGACATGATCGTTTCGGGGGGCGAAAACGTCTATCCGGCCGAGGTCGAGAACGCCCTGTTCAGCCATCCCGATGTAGCCGATGCCGCTGTGGTGGGCATCCCCGATGACCGCTGGGGCGAGGCGGTGAAGGCCATTGTCGTCCTGCGCCCCGGGGCCAGTGCCGATGCCGCCGCCTTGATCAATCACTGCCGCCCGCTGATCGCGGGTTACAAGGTGCCCAAGTCCGTGGATTTCATCGCGGCACTCCCGCGCAATCCCTCGGGCAAGGTGCTGCGCCGGGAGCTGAGAGCCCCCTATTGGGAAGGCCGGACACGCAATGTCGGCTGACCGCGTCTGGAGAGTCTGAAATGGATCCGCACTTCAAGGCCATGATCGATGCCGCCGCCAAGGCCGCAGAGGGTCAGCCCGCGCCGCCGCCGATTGACGTCATCCCGCCGGAAATGGTCCGCGCTGGCTATCGCATGCAGCGGGTGGCCCAGAATCAGAATGCGCCCCAGGATCTGGAGGTCCGCGACCTGCAGGTGGACGGTGCTGATGGCCCGATCGGTGCCCGGCTCTATGTGCCCAAGGACGCTCCCGCCACG
>CAIYZB010000239.1 GCA_903930545.1 uncultured Alphaproteobacteria bacterium | reverse complement strand
CTTGGGGGAGGGGGACCGCGAAGCGGTGGAGGGGGCTTAAGCCCTAGGGCCGGACCTGGGTCTGCTCCTCGGCC
The DNA here is from genome assembly GCA_903930545.1 of uncultured Alphaproteobacteria bacterium. GTDB lineage: Bacteria > Pseudomonadota > Alphaproteobacteria > Caulobacterales > Caulobacteraceae > Phenylobacterium. The sequence goes on along the minus strand of CAIYZB010000239.1, from coordinate 1,675 downwards.
TCGAAGGCATCGATCTGTCGCGCGGTCGCCTGGGGTGACTTCGTGAAGCGGGCCAGCAGGTTGTAGAAGACCGGCACGATGAACAGGGTCAGCAGGGTCGCGAAGATCGCCCCGAAGAAGATCACCACTCCGATGGTCTTGCGGGACTCGCCCCCGGCCCCACCCCAGACGATCAGGGGAATGGCCCCCGCCGCAGCCGAGATCGAGGTCATGATGATGGGCCGCAGGCGCAGGGTGGCACTTTCGATCACGGCATCACGGATCGAACGGCCCTCGTCGCGTAGCTGGTTGGCGAACTCCACGATCAGGATGCCGTTCTTGGCGGCGATCCCCACCAGGATGATCAGACCGATCTGGCTATAGGTATTGAGGCTGGAGCCGGTGATCAGCAGGCCAAACAGCCCGCCCAGGGCGGCCACAGGCACGGTGAGCATGATCACCGCCGGATGGATCCAGCTTTCAAACTGGGCGGCCAGAACCAGGAAGACCAGCAGCAGGGCCATGGCAAAGGCCAGACCCACGGCCCCGCCCGCCTCCAGGAAGTCCCGGGCCGTTCCGCCCCACTTGATCTGGGGGCCAGGCGGCTGCTTGGCCACCTCGGCCTCGAAGAACTTGATGGCGTCGCCCACGGCATAACCCGGGACCAACTGGGCAGAGAGGGTCACCGCCCTGAGGCGGTCGACACGGGCGCGATCCGGGGTGTCGCCGCGGACTTCGGTGGTCACGAGGGTCGAGAGCGGAATGGCCTCCCCCGTCCGAGACCGGACATAGAGGGATTTCAGATTGTCTTCGGCCTGGCGTTCCGAGCGCTCGGTCTGGAGGACCACATCATATTCCTGGCCTTCGCGGATGTAGGTCGTGACCCGCCGGGAGCCAAACATGGTCTCCAGGGCCCGGCCAACAGCCTGGGCAGAGACCCCCAGGGTCGCGGCCTTGTCCCGATCGATATTGACCAGGACCCGGGGACTGGTGGGTTCATAGTCCAGACGAACCCGGCTGAAGCCCGGATTGGCATTGGCTGCCGCCAGCACAGGCTGAACCCAGGCGGCGATCTCGTGGTACTCGTCGCCGGTGACAATGAGGTCTACGCCGCCTCCCCCGCCGCCACCACCGCCACCGCCGCCGCGCTGGAAGCCACTGCGAACCGAGGCATTGGCGCGTACGGTCGTGATGGCCGAAAAGTCCTTGTTCAGCTGGGCGGCCAGATCCTGGGACGAGATCTTGGCGGAATCCGCCAGATTGGCATTGCCGAACGCCCCATTGAACTGGTTCCCGCCGAAACGCGGAACCCCGATGATGTATCGGTCGATGGTGCCATCCTTCAGCAGGGCCTGAAGGCGACGCTCGACGCTTTTGGTCGCGTCGATGGTGTAGTCATAACCAGCGCCCTCGGGGCCGCTGACATTGATGTCCACGCGCCTGCGGTCCTCATCAGGGACCAGTTCCTGAGGCAGGGCCTTGAAGACGCCAAAGGCACCGACGGCCAGGACGAAGACCAGAAGACCTGTGGACAGGGTCGCCGCCGGACGGCCAAGCATGGCCTCAAGGGAGGCCTTGTAGGAGTTGCGCAGGCCGGTCATGGCCGCATCCACCCGCTCCACCAGGAAGCCGCCACCGTGGGCCGGCTTCAGCAGTTTCGAGGCCAGCATGGGCGACAGGCTGAGGGCCAGCAGGG
>CAIYZB010000238.1 GCA_903930545.1 uncultured Alphaproteobacteria bacterium | reverse complement strand
GGCGAGGCAAACTATCAGCCAGCTACAACACCCGATTGCTGCCGATAAGGGTGAGCAATCGGGCGATGGCTGCGATTTCCCTCAGACGATCTTGGAACCTTCCTTGCCCCAATAGGCGTCGCGGATCAGGCGCTTGTAGAGCTTGCCCGTCGGGTGGCGGGGCAGTTCCTGCATGAAGTCGATGCGGCGCGGCGACTTCACGTGGCTGAGATTGGCGCGGCAGAAGGCGTTGAGCTCGGCCCGCAGATCGTCGGTGGCATCAGCCCAGTCCACGGGCTGGATCACGGCCACAACCTGTTCGCCCATTTCCTCGTGGGGGGCCCCGACCACGGCGGCGTCCTGGACGCGCGGATGGGTGATCAGCAGGTTTTCCAGCTCCTGGGGATAGATGTTCACCCCGCCGGAAATGATCATGAAGCTCTTGCGGTCGGTGAGGTAGAGGAAGCCGTCCTCGTCCACCCAGCCCACATCGCCAAGGGTCGTCCAGCCGTGCTGGTTGGTGTTCTCTTTCACCTTGTCCGGGGCATTGTGATAGGTCAGCGGCGTGCCGCCGGCGAAATAGACCGTGCCTTCGGTGCGGGGCGGCAGGGCCTCGCCATCCTCACCGCAGATCTTGACCTCGGCCGTCGTGCCCTTGCCGACCGATCCCTTGTGGGTCAACCAGTCCTGGGGGCCGATATAGCAGAAGCCGTTCCCTTCTGAGCCGGCATAGTATTCGTGGATCACCGGACCCCACCAATCCATCATCTGCTCCTTGACCGGGATCGGGCAGGGGGCGGCGGCATGGACGGCCGAACGCATGGAGGAGATGTCGTAGCGGGCGCGCGTCTCGGGCGGCAGTTTCAGCATCCGCACAAAGTGGGTGGGCACGAACTGGCCGACATCGATCTTGTATTTCTCGATGAGGCGCAGGGCGTCCTCGGGATCGAACTTCTCCATCACCACCACAGTGGCACCGATGCGCTGGACGCTCATGCACCAGCGCAGGGGAGCGGCGTGATAGAGCGGGGCCGGGGACAGATAGGTGCTGTCGGGGCGGAAACCGAACAGGCCCTGGGCCATCATGGACAGGGCATTGGGCCCGTCGATGGGGGCACCGGTCAGGGGCGGCTTGATCCCCTTGGGACGGCCGGTGGTGCCGGAGGAATAGAGCATGTCGGCCCCGGCGCTTTCATCGGCGATGGGGGTCGTGGGCATGGCCGCGCGGGCGGCCTCGAAGTCCTTGTAGGGGCCGTGGGTCTTGCCGCCGACGATGTAGAGATCGACTCCGGGTGCCAGGGCGGGCAGTTCATCGATAACAGGTCCGACGCCAGCTGAGGTGATCAGCAGCTTCGCCTCGCAGTCACCGAGGATGTACTCGATCTCGCCCCCGGTGAGCTTGGAGGAGATGCAGGCATAATAGAGCCCTGCGCGCTGGGCCGCCCAGGCGATCTCGAAGAACCGGGGATGATTGTCCATCAGGATGGCGATGACGTCCCCGGCCTTCAGACCCAGGGAGCGGAACAGCTGGGCACCCTGATTTGAGCGCTCGTCGAGCTCTTTGAAGGTCACGGTCTCGCCCGTGGCGGACATGATATAGGCCGCACGATCGGGGTGGGTCTTGGCGTGGACGCTAGGATGCATGGTGATCTTCTCGCTGGGGTACCGGCGGATTGATGCGCCGTGACCCGCCTCCCGGGTTATGTTTGTTGCCGGGCATATGCGGGCCTTGACGGACCGTCCGTCAAGCGTTGCGGAATGAAGAAAATCAAAGAACCACGAGGAAACCCCATGACCACCCCGACCTTCGAAACCATCACCCTTGAGGTCGAGAACGGCATCGCGACCCTAACCCTCAATCGTCCGGACAAGCTGAATGCTTTCAACACCACCATGATGAAGGAGCTGATTGCCGCCTTTGACGCGACCGATGCCAATGACGATGTCCGTGTCGTGATCGTGACCGGAGCCGGGAGGGGCTTCTGCGCCGGGGCGGACCTGTCGGCGGGGGCCCAGACCTTCGACTATGATGCCCGGGGCGGTGAGGACAAGGCGGCCCGCACCCGCGAGGGTGTCCAGCGCGATGGCGGTGGCCTGGTGACCCTGCGCATCTTCGAGAGCCTCAAGCCCGTGATCGCCGCCGTGAACGGCCCGGCGGTCGGGATCGGGGCCACCATGCAGCTGGCCATGGATATCCGCATGGCCTCCACCGAAGCCCGCTACGGCTTTGTTTTTGCTCGGCGTGGGCTGAATCCGGAGGCTGCATCCTCCTGGTTCCTGTCCAAGCTGGTGGGCATCCAGACGGCCTTGGAATGGTGCTATACCGGCCGGGTCTTCCCGGCCCAGGAGGCCCTGGATCGTGGACTGCTGCGTTCGATCCATGCCCCCGAAGACCTGCTGCCTGCGGCCCGCGCCCTGGCCCGGGAGATCGCAGACAATACGGCCCCTGTTTCAATCGCCATTACCCGCCAGCTGATCTGGCGGATGGCCGGAGCCAGTCATCCCATCGAGGCCCACATGGCCGATTCCCGCGGCATCCAGATCCGTGGGGCCATGGGGGATGCGCGGGAAGGGGTCATGTCCTTCCTCGAAAAGCGCCCGGCAGCCTTTCCGGACAAGGTGTCTACAGATCTGCCTGACATCTGGCCCCAATGGTCTGCGCCAAACTTTCGGTAAAGAGGCGCGTCGCCACAGTCCAAACGCAAGACTGGGTTAATGACACTGTGATTCCCTCAGGGTCACATGAACCAGTCCGCGCAAAGTCCCCAAGGCCAGGCCTTCCGCGCCCGCCACATGCTGCTGAAGCGTATGGCGGACGTGGTCTGCCTGCCGTCCTCGCGGGTCAATGCCTTCGAACGTGCCATGACCGCCGATCTGCTGGTCGACATGCTGCGGGAGGCCGAGGTCGAGGATCGGGTCAGGGTTGCCAGGCGACTGGCCAATCTCACCGAGATCCCTGCGAGCCTGGCCCGTCTGCTGTTGCGGGATCGACTGGAGGTCGCCGAGGCCCTTCTCGTCAATTCCGCGACCCTGAGCGACCCTGATCTTCTGGACTGCGTGCGCATGGCCAGTCTGGAGCACCGCCTGCTCATTGCCCAGCGCCGGGGGGTCAGCGAGGTGGTCTGCGACGTCCTGATCGAGTTCGGCGAGCCAGCGGTGATCGAGGCCCTGCTGCGAAACGAAATGGCCAGGCTGTCCAATGCGGGGCTCGAGGCCATTGTCGCCCTGACCCGAGGGGACGGGCGTCTCGCCCCGGCCATGATGCGCAGACCCGAACTGCGGCCTTCCCATGCCTATGTTCTGTTCTGGTGGGTGGATTCCGACACCCGCCGGACCATTCTCCAGCGCTTTGCTGTGTCGCGGGAGGTGCTTCAGGATGCCGTGGGTGACATTTTCTCTGTCGCCGCAGGTGAGCGCTGGCAGGACCCTCTGTCGCGAAAGGCCCTGCAGTTCATCGAACGGCGCCAGCGCAACCGGGCGGCGATCGAAAAGAGCCCGTTCGACTCCCTTGAAGCCGCTGTTGCTGCTGCCCAGAGTGGCATGACCCGCGAAGTTGCGGAGGAAATCTCCTACCTCTCCGGTCTCAAGCCGATGACGGGGGCCAAGATTTTCACCGACAGGGGCGGAGAACCCCTGGCTATACTTTGCAAGGCAACCGGTTTGCCCAAGGCTGCGGTCCGGGCGCTTTGGCGCGGCCTGCGCAGGGTCGAGATTGACGCCACCGGGGCCATCAACCCTGACCTCGAGCGGGTTCTGATCATCTATGACATGATTGCTGTGGACCGAGCCCAGACAGTCCTGCGTTACTGGAACTGGTCACTGTCCTCGGCCCTGACCCCGGCCCTGTTGCAAGCCATCCGTGATGGCGACGAGGGGGGTGCCGGTGAGTACTCGATCCCGCAGCGCTCGGCTATGCTGGCCCTGTCCAAAGAATTTCGTAGCTGACGATCCGGTCTTTGCCCAATAGGGACGAGGTCGGTGCTTCAGTCGCAGAGACTCCTAGACTGACGTTTGGGTTGTGATCAGGCCGGTTTGACACAGACCTGGCTTATTCAATGACGACGAAACCCGAAGTGAGTTTTTCGAGATAGATCGGCGTTCTCTGAACTTCTTCAACAACAGCACTTGTGCCGCCATGCAATCGCCCATATTCAGCAGCTAACTGATGTCATGAATCAGTCATCCCCTATCGTTGAGAATTTTACTCGCGGGAAGCAGGACATGGACGAAAAATCAGAAGTGATTGAGATGACGGCAGATATCGTTTCCGCTTATGTCGGGAACAATTCTGTGACGGCCGCCGATCTTCCGGCCCTTATTCAAAGCGTTCACCGTGCTCTCGCTGGCATTTCAACCGGCAGCGAAGTTCAGGAAGTGACACCGAAGGAACCTGCGGTTCCCGTGCGTCGCTCCATTACCCCGGATCACCTCGTTTGCCTCGAGGACGGCCGCAAGTTCAAGTCGCTGAAGCGTCACCTGCGCACCAAGTACAATATGAGCCCCGAAGAATATCGCGCCAAGTGGGCCCTGCCGAAGGACTATCCCATGGTCGCCCCCAACTATGCCAAGGCCCGTTCGGACCTGGCAAAGCAGATGGGTCTGGGCCAGGGCGGTCGTCAGGCTCCGCGCAAGCGCAAGTAAAGACTGCTGAATTTCAGACGCCCATCGGGCTGGTCGTTCCGCGATCTGCCCGGTGGGCGTCTTGCTGTACGCGCCTCAGTTTCGGCCAAATTTGGTCTGCGACCCGATTTCCCCTTGCCGCCGATTCGCGCATCAGGCCATAAGTGATTCGCTACGATTCCAATGGGTTGTTAAGGAATCTGAACATGACAGCGCAGATGGGGGCCTCGGCGGCGGCCGCACGTGCGCATGAAGAACTGTACGCCTATTGGGCCCGCCTGCGACGGGGGCCAAGGCTGCCCGGGCGCGTGGATATTCGCCCGGAGGACTTCAAGCGACTCCTGCCCACCGTCAGTCTGATTGATGTCCAGCGTGACCCGCTGGACTTCCGCCTGCGCCTGGCAGGCACCGGGCTCTACGGCGTCTATGGTCGCGAGATCACCGGTCAGAAGCTTTCAGAGGTCTATAATTCAGCGGCCAGTGAATACTGGCGGGATCAATTGACCCAGGTCGTGGAGACGCGCCGTCCTTCGGTTGGTGTGCATTCCATGGCCTGGCGCGGGGCGGGGCACATGTCGATCCTGTGGCTGCGCCTGCCGCTTGCATCCAATGGCGTCGATGTCGACATGATCCTGGGCTATGACGCCGTTGTCGGCATGCAGAGCGAAAGCGCCTTCAGTGGTATCCGCGCCGCCTGATCCTCAAGCGAGGGCCTCGGCATCCGCCCGGATCCGGGAGACCATGGAGGCCAGACCATTGGACCTCTGGGCCGAAAGGGCCCCGCTCAGGCCCAGGCCATCCAGGGCGGCCTTGATATCAAAATCCAGAATGACCCGGGGACTGCGGCCGGAATAGAGCCGCATCAGGACCGCCACCAGACCGCGGACGATGTGGGCATCTGAATCCCCTTTGAAGGTCAGGGTTCCGTCTGACTGCGGGGCGGAGACCATCCAGACCTGACTGGCACAGCCACGGACCTTGTTGGCCTCAACCCGCTCATCATCGCTCAGGGGTTCCAGGGTCTTGCCCAGGTCGATCACATAGCGATAGCGCTCCTCCCAGTCCCCCAGGAGGTCGAATTCTTCGGTCAGTTCGCCAAGCTCGGTTTCAATGTCACGCATCAGGGGCGACTTAGGGGCCCTTGCGGCTCTGTGCAACCGGCACGGGGCAGGATGATGATACAGGCTTCCTGTCCAGGTGAGTGTCGCCAGCGCAGTCGCCCGCCCATGGCCCGGCAAAGCCGCTCGGCAAGGATGTGGTCCAGACGCTCGGGGCGGGGCGCGCCGCCGCTGCGGACAACCAGGAGGGCGAGATGCCGTTTGCGGACCAGGATCTGGATGCCAAGGCTTTCCGGGTCTGGTCGCGGCGAGAGCACCAGGGCCAGAATCACGGTCAGGCTCGCCTCGTCGGCCAGGATCTCTGCCTTGGGATCTTCCACGAAAAGGCCGGGCTGGGGGCCGGGGCGGCGCTCGACCAGGGCCCGAACTCGCTCTGTCACGCTCAGGGGCTGGAGGTCCAGTTCGACATCCCCGACCTCCAGTCGGGCGAGATGCAGCAGGGGCGTGAAGGTGGCCAGCAGCTGTTCTCCGCTGGCCTTGATGAATCGGGCATATTCCAGCCCTCTCCTATCCGACACCCCCTTGGGCCCAGGTTGGGCCAGCAGGTCGGCGAATCCCAGTATGGCATTGAGGGGAGAGCGCAGATCATGGCTGAACTGCCGCAGCAGGGATCGAAGGCGGTCCTGGGACTCTGTCCCCTCTCTTGCTCTCGACCTGTATTTCCCTTGGGCGGGAGGGGTGCTGGACATGGTCGGGAACGGGCAATCGGGCCGGAATGGCCGTGTCGCAAACTGGGCCGCGAGCCTTAGCAATCGGTTCGTGCCTATGGTGAAACTTCGGGTCGCCATGTTTGTCGCGCCTCGGGCGAGCCACCTCGCCCCCCGCACCGGTCAGCGGTAGAGTTGCAGGTTGAGGTTCATCAGTGGTCGGAAAGGGGGGTGAGACAGCGTGTTGAAGAATGCCCAGCCCGCCCCGGTCCCGGCCGATACAGACCTCTCCGTCGCTCCGGACATCTCCCTTTGGCACCTTGGCTGGCTGGCCGTCCTTGTGGCCAGTGTTGGCTTCTGGCTGCTCGCGCCGGTCGGACCGTCCACCGTTACCCTGGCCGCCCTTGCCTTGGGTGCGGCACCCGCCCTGGCGGGAACCTTGCTGGCCCAGTCCCCCATGCGGATGGCCCAGCCGCTAATTCTGGTGAACTGGGGGATAGCCATGACCCTGGCGGTGGTCCTTACCGGGGGCCTGGCCGGTCCCCTGACCGCCTGGCTTCTGGCCCCCATTGCCGCCGCCGTGGCCATGAGCCGGGTCGAACGTCTCGCCCTCGGTTCAGCCATTGCCATGGGGTCGGTCGGTGTGTCGGCCCTTGCAGGGGTTACCCTGGAGGTCGCCCTGCCAGTGGCCTCTCTGTCCTATGGTCTCGGCTTTATTGCCTCTGGCACCATGGCCCTCGGCCTCAGTGCCGGGCTGGTCATGCTTCAGCGACGGGTAATGCTGGACCTGCGCCGACAGGAGGGCGCCGAGGCCCGGCTGCGCGATACCCTTGATGAGCTGCCTCAGCTGCTGGTGTCTCTCTATCCGGGGGGCAAGCTGGTGGCCGCCTGGGGTCATACCCCGCGGGCCCTGAGGGGGCAGCTGGTCCTCAATCGCCCCATTGCCGAGGTGACAGACGCTCCAGGGCGCGAGGCCATCAGTGCGGCCCTCAATCAGGCCGTTCTGGAAGGCATTGCCGAGGTCGGTTTTGCCCCCCGGTCCGACCCCAGCGCCTGGCTAGGCCTGACCCTGAGGCGCATCAACTCGACCCGGATCATGGGGGTTATCCGGGATGCCAGTGTCCAGAGGGAGCGGGAAGCGACTCTGGAAACCGCCCGAAGCGAGGCCGAGGCCCAGAATGCCGGCAAGTCCCGCTTCCTGGCCAATATGAGCCATGAATTGCGGACCCCCCTGAATGCCATCATGGGCTTTTCGGACATCATGCGGCAGCGCCTGTTCGGTGATCTGCCGCCTCGCTATGCCGACTATGCCGAGCTGATCCACGAATCCGGCGAGCATCTGCTGGAACTGATCAATGACGTCCTGGACATGTCCAAGATCGAGGCCGAGCGGTTCGAGCTGAGCCGCGAGGAGTTCGATGCCCGTGATGCCCTCAGTGCCGTCCTGCGTCTGATGCGGGGCCAGGCCGACCGGGCCGGGGTTTCCCTGCGCGGGGTCCTGCCCAAGGACGAGATCCCGGTCTCGGCTGACCGTCGAGCCCTGAAGCAGATCGCCCTGAACCTGATTTCCAATGCCCTGAAGTTCACTCCCAGGGGCGGCTCGGTAACGGTCAGCCTGCACGGGCTGGACCAGATGCTGGAGATCGTGGTGTCCGACACCGGCATCGGGATCGGTGCAGACGACCTGCAGAGGCTCGGGCGCCCCTTCGAACAGGCCGGTGGAGCCGAGCAACGCTCTGCGGGAACCGGCCTGGGCCTGTCTCTCGTGCGGGCCTTTGCCCAGCTTCACGATGGCGAGATGCAGATCGAGAGCGAGCTGGGGGAGGGGACGACCGTGACCGTCCGCCTGCCGGTGGTCGAAGTCGTGCCGGCTCCGGTTCCGGAACCTGTCAGCTAGCGTCCAGCGGCGACCTGAAGGAAGGCCCGCCCGGCCGCAAAGTCACCGACCTCGATGAAGGTTCTCTGGGTCCTGTCCCCGGCAAACAGGAACTCGATCGCCACCGACTCCCGCGGATCAAGTCCGGCCAGGGTCCGCGCCGCCTCGGCAGGGAAACGGAAAGCCCAGCCAGAGGTCATGTCCTTGGGCAGAAGGTCGGTCCCGGCCCGGCTGCGGGCCTCGGCGCTATAAGCCGTCTGGGCTGTCTCTGGCGGCAGGCGACGGCTCAGGGGCACCTTTTCCCGGGCCTGGCCTCGGGCATCGAGATAAGGCCCCAGGGTCAGATCGACATCACGCATCACCAGGCGCGCCGCATAGGGAGCCTCGCCCTCCGGGAAATTGGCAATCACCAGCAGGGCATTGGCCCCGGTGCGACCGGCCAGGCCGAACACCACACGGGTGTCTCCAGCCTTGCTGTCCTGGATCAGACGCCAGCGCAGGAATTCCGCACTCGATCCGCGGTCAGCCTTCCAGACGGTCATGTCGCCCGGATAGTCCATCTTCAGGACCTTGGTATAGCCTTCAAAGGCGGTGTTCACCCTCTGGCTGGCAATGGCGAGATCGGGGGAATCGCAGGGGACGCCGGCGGCCTTGTTACGGGCCCGAAGCTCGACGGACCTGAGGGTCGAGCGGTCTGCCCCGGCGCGCAGGGCCGCGCCCCGGGCCTGGGCCTGGCTGGCGGCGAGGGCCGATCCTATGGGGGCAGAGAACAGCCCGCATCGACCATCGGCTGCGGTCATCACCGTGCGCTCGTAGAACAGGTCGAGGCTGCCAGCGGCCGCCAGGCCCGGCACGGTCAGGAAACCCGCCGCCAGAGCCAACCCCATCCACCGATCCGCGGGACGCCGCGCATTCTTGCGCGTCTTGCTCGTCATCAGACCTTCTTTTCTCGTATGGTTCGAGAATGTGAGCCTGATCCTAGGCCCCATGCCTTTCGGTTCCGTTAGCGAGGCCCCCGCCGTCCATGGTCCTGTCTTCTGATATCTGGGTCGCGGCCCTCATGCGCCGGGCTGAACTGGGCGGAGCCTTTGCCATGCTGCTGCGCAAGGGCGATGCCCGGGCCGGGGCGGTCCTGGTCAAGGTGCTGAACCGCGGGGAGGGGACGACCCGCCTATATGCCGAGGCCACCAGGGGTGACGGGGAGCGGGTCTGGATGCGTCCGGCCCTCTCTGACCAGGAGGCCGACCTGGACCGCTATATCGAGCGCGCCATCAAGGTGGATCCGGACATCTGGGTGGTCGAAATCGAAGACAGGACCGGCCGCCATTTCCTGACCGAGCCTGTGGAACAGGGTTAGCGGGCCATTCACTGCCTTTGTTTGCCGGACCGAAACGAGACTGTGGGAAGGTCTGATCTCAACCCCGCAGCCCTGGTTCCCGATGCAGTTCCTGTTGAATGATGTCGTCCTCCACCTCGATGCCCTGCGCCCTGTGCCCAGGATGACAGGGCGACACTTCAGGGCCCTGCCGTTCAATGTGGTGAGCCGCCTGGGTCAGGAACTGTTCGCCGAAGACCCGCTTCTGCCTTACCGCAATCCCGAACGGGCGACGCGACTGGCCAGCCTGATCATGGCCAAGGCCCCGTCCATCAATGCAGCCCAGTTCATTGCCCCGGCCTATGACTGCCGTCCGGGGGAGGTCACCCTGCGCTATGCCAATGTGGCTTTCGAGGTCATGGCGAGCCTCAAGCATCGTCAGGAACAGGGCAGCGTGGACGCGGTCTGGATCGACCGTCAGGTCTGGCGACGCCTGGCGGCCTGAGCCCGGGATTTGCGCGAACGGCCGCGTCGGGGTATCGCCCGACCATGAGCCAGTCCCCTTCCGTCGAGGCCGCCCGTCGGCGTACCTTCGCCATCATCTCTCACCCCGACGCGGGTAAGACGACCCTGACCGAAAACCTGCTTCTGGCTGGCGGTGCCATCCGGGCGGCCGGTGCCGTGCGGGCCCGTGGCGAGAACCGGCGGACCCGGTCCGACTGGATGAAGATCGAGCGGGAACGGGGCATCTCGGTCTCGGCCAGTGTCATGACCTTCGACCACGAAGGCATGATGTTCAACCTGCTGGACACCCCTGGCCACGAAGACTTCTCCGAAGACACCTACCGCACCCTGACGGCGGCCGATGCCGCGGTCATGGTGATGGACGCCGCCAAGGGGATCGAGCCCCAGACCCTGAAACTGTTCGAGGTCTGCCGCCTGCGCGACATCCCCATTGTCACCTTCATCAACAAGATGGACCGCGAGGCCCAGGACGCCTTCGCCCTGCTGGACGAGATCGGCTCCAAGCTGGCCCTGGACCCTGCACCCCTGTTCTGGCCGGCCGGATCCGGCGGGCGGTTCAAGGGTATGCTGGACTTGCGGACTGATCGTTTCCTGCCCTTCGCCAAGAAGGGCTCTGATCCCAAGGAGGACGGCCACCCGGCCGCCCTGGCCTTCCAGGGCAATGCCGTGGATGCCTACCTGGACCCGGACGAACGGGCCGAGCTTGAGGAAAATGCCATGCTGGTGCGCGAGGCCAGCAAGCCCTTCGACCCGCGCGCCTTCCTCGAAGGCCACATGACCCCGGTCTTCTTCGGCTCTGCCCTGCGCCATTTCGGGGTTGATCAGCTGCTTGAGGGCCTGGGCACCTATGCGCCTCCCCCCAAGGCCGTTGCGGCCCTGCGCAGTGGCGACTCCACCCATGTGGTCCCGGGTGATCCCGAGGTCACGGGCTTTGTCTTCAAGGTCCAGGCGAACATGGACCCCAATCACCGAGACCGGATCGCCTTCCTGCGCCTGACCTCCGGGCGCTTCCAGCGGGGCATGAAGCTGAAGGTCCAGAACACGGGCCGCCAGCTTTCGGTGAATGCACCGATCATGTTCTTTGCCTCGGATCGGGAGCTGGCCGAGGAAGCCTTCGCTGGGGATGTCATCGGCATTCCCAACCACGGGATCCTGCGGGTCGGTGACAGCCTATCGGAAAGTGGCCTCGTCCGCTTCGCCGGCTTGCCCAACTTCGCTCCGGAAATCCTTCAGCGCGTCCGGGTCAAGGACCCGCTGAAGGCCAAGCACCTGAAGAAGGCCCTCGAGGGCCTGGCCGAGGAGGGGGTGACCCAGCTCTTCCGGCCCCAGATCGGTGCCGACTTCATCGTCGGTGCCGTGGGTCAGCTGCAGTTCGAGGTCATGGCCGACCGTCTGGCCAATGAGTACCAGCTGGATGTGGTTTTCGAGCCCAGTCCTTTTGCCGAGGCCCGCTGGCTCGGGGGCGAAAAGGCCGATCTGGAGGACTTCCAGGGCAAGCACCGTACGGCCATGGCCACGGACATCGACGACCAGCCGGTCTTCCTGGCCAAGACCTC
>CAIYZB010000237.1 GCA_903930545.1 uncultured Alphaproteobacteria bacterium | reverse complement strand
TTGGGTGGCATCAGGGAGCCGGTCTCCTTGGCCGCCTTGCGAGCGGCCTTGTAGGCCAGATAGACGGCATTGGATTTCGGAGCCGAGGCCAGGTGGATCACCAGCTGGGCCAGGGCGATCTCGCCCTCCGGACTGCCGAGGAAGTCGTAGGTGTCCTTGGCGGCATTGGCCAGGACGAGGGCCATGGGGTCGGCCTCGCCAATGTCTTCAGCGGCCGCCCGCACGAGCCGGCGAGCGATGAACAGCGGGTCTTCCCCGCCCTCCAGCATCCGGCAGAGCCAGTAGAGGGCCGCGTCCGGGTCAGAGCCCCGGATCGACTTGTGCAGGGCCGAGACGAGGTTGTAGTGGCCCTCCCGGTCCTTGTCATAGGCCGGGCTGCGCTTCTGCAGGAGCTGGCCCAGACCCTTGGTGTCCAGGGGCGTGGCACTGGCCACATTGAACAGGGTTTCGGCCATGGTCAGGAGATAACGGCCATCTCCATCGGCCAGGGCGACCAGGGCCATGCGCGCTTCGGCGTCCAGAGGCAGGGGGCGCTTTTCCTCGACCTCGGCCTTGTCCAGCAGATTACCCAGGGCCTCATCGTCCAGACGACGCAGGACATAAACCTGGGCCCGGGACAGAAGGGCACCGTTCAGTTCAAAGGACGGGTTTTCCGTTGTCGCCCCGATGAGGGTGACGATCCCCTCCTCGACAAAGGGCAGGAAGCCGTCCTGCTGGGCGCGGTTGAAGCGGTGGATCTCGTCGACAAACAGCAGGGTGGCCTGGCCGGCGGAGCGGCGCACCCGGGCCTGTTCAAAGGCCTTTTTCAGATCAGCGACCCCGGAAAAGACCGCAGAGATCTGCTGGAACTCATAGCCCGCCTCCTTGGCCAGGAGCCGGGCAATGGTGGTCTTGCCGGTGCCAGGCGGGCCCCAGAGGATCATGGAAGACAGCCGCCGGGCCTGGGCCATGCGGTGGATCGGCCCTTCGGGGCCCAGCAGATGGTCCTGGCCCACAACCTCATCCAGCTTCTGCGGACGCAGGCGGTCAGCCAGGGGAGATGGGGCATGCGGGGTCAGGCCCGCCGCTTGGAACAGATCGGCCATGCCCCTTCCCTAGCAGGGTTCGGGGCCCCTCGCCTATGTCCGGAACTGGGCCGTTATCTCCTGACCACCCCGGGAGATCGTCACCTTCCACTGGCCGCCCTGCTGGGTGGCCAGACCGACCAGGTCGCGCACCGTGCGGATATCCTGACCATTGACGCTGCGGATCATGTCCCCCGGCCTTAGACCGGCATTGAGGGCAAAGCCGCGACCGACATTCGTGACCATGACACCGGGGCCAAGGAAGGGATCGAGGCCGAGCTCACTGGCCACGGCCGGGGAGAGATTGACCACCACGGCCCCGTCAAAGGGATTGCGCCCCGAAAGACGCTGCTCGTCCTTGGCCGGGGTGGCGGGAGGGGCCTCGGCCTTGAGGGTGAGTTTCAGCTCCGCCCCATTGCGGCGAACCCCCAGCCTTAGGGTCTCCCCCGGGCGGCTGGAGCCGATGGCATAGGACAGGGCTGCGGCATCCACAGCCGGCTGGCCATCGACACTGAAGACCACATCCCCCGGCTTTAGCCCGGCCCGGGCTGCAGGCCCGCCAGACCAGAGATCGGCGACAAGCGCGCCCTGAGGGGTCACCAGGCCCATGCTCCTGGCGATCTCGCTGGTGACGGTCTGGGTGCGTGCACCCAACCAGGGCCGAACCACTACCTGCCCTCCCCCGGCGGCGGTCTCGACAATGCGCCGGACCACGGCTGCGGGCACGGCGAAACCGTCCCCGGATGAAGATCCCGACCTGGACAGGATGAAGCTGTTCACCCCGATGAGATCGCCGTCCATATCCAC
>CAIYZB010000236.1 GCA_903930545.1 uncultured Alphaproteobacteria bacterium | reverse complement strand
GTGGTTCGCACGCGCCATCCCCTGGGGCGACAGTCCTGATGTCCCCGGCAGTCCCGATGTCCTTGTGACCCGGGTCGTTCCCGCCTAATTTGCTTGCTCCTGACACGGCAGAAAAGAATCCCTGAATGGCCGCGCATTATCTCGAGTTCGAACGCCCGATTGCCGAGCTCGAAGCCCAGATCGAGGAACTGTCCCGTCTGTCCGAGACGACGGGCATGGGAGTCCAGGACCAGATCGATTCCCTGAGGTCCCGCGCCCAGGAACTGCGCAAGGATGCCTATTCCAAGCTGGATGCCTGGCAGAAGACCCAGGTCGCCCGCCACCCGGATAGGCCACATTTTGTGGACTATGCCGCTGCCCTGATTGAAGAATTCGTCGAGCTGCGGGGCGATCGCAAGTTCGCTGATGACCAGGCCATCATGGGTGGCCTGGGTCGTTTCCGGGGTCAGCCAGTGGTGGTGATCGGCCATGAAAAGGGCCGCGATACCGTGGGTCGCGTGAAGCACAATTTCGGCTATGCCCGGCCTGAGGGCTATCGAAAGGCCATCCGCCTGATGGAGATGGCCGAGCGGTTCAACCTGCCGGTCATCAGTTTTGTCGATACCCCGGCTGCCTATCCGGGTGTGGGTTCCGAAGAGCGCGGCGTGGCCGAGGCCATCGCCCGGTCCACAGAAAAGTGCCTCATGCTGACCGTGCCCATGGTGGCCATTGTCACGGGGGAGGGTGGATCCGGTGGGGCCCTGGGCATTGCCTGCGGTAACCGCGTCCTGATCCTCGAGCATGCCATCTATTCAGTAATCCCGCCGGAAGGGGCCAATTCCATTCTCTGGCGCGGAGCCCGCACGGCCGAGGAAGCCGCCAAGGCCATGAAGATCACAGCCCAGGATCTGCTGGGCATGAAGATCGTCGACAGGATCGTCCCGGAACCGCCTGGTGGGGCCCATTCCGACCCCGAGGCGGTGATGATCGCCGTGGGCGACGCCATTGCCCGGGAACTGGAGACCCTGTCCCAGATGGATGTGGCGGCCCTGATGAAGCAGAGGTCAGACCGCTTCTACGCCATCGGCAGATCCGGCCTGCAATAGGGCCTGTTTCCTCATCTCAGCCAAAAAGAAAGCCGCTGATCCCGAAGGACCAGCGGCTTTCTTTGTGTGCAGTCTGGAGGTCGCCCGCCCGAAGGCAGGCGACCCTGACCCGCCTTAGAAGCGGGCGGTCAGACCGAACTGGTAGTAACGGCCCATCACGTCATAGACGCCGAGGCCCGTGGTGCCGAAGGGGGCTTCCACATTGCCGACATTGCGGACCACCAGCCGGGCGGTGGCATTGTCGAGGCCGAGGCCCAGATCACCGACCAGGCTGTCCAGCTTGTAAGCAAAGGCCAGGTCGTTGATGTAGTAGTCATCGACGGCCAGCGGGGCGCGGGTCTCAAGGGTGAAGTCGTTGTTGAACTTGGACTTGCCGATATAGTTGGTGGTCCAGATGATCGACAACGGATCGCGCTTGTAGGTGGTTTCCAGCTTCCACTGCAGGTCGGCGTTACCAATCTCGCCCTTGTCGTCATTCAGGTCAAAGCCCAGGCCTGAAACCGAGGTCTGCTGCTTGTTGACGTGATAGAGGTCGAAGTTGAAGCCGAGGCTGCCCGGATTGCCGTTCAGCCAGTCACCGATGTCCGACAGCTCGGCCAGATTGACCTTGTAGTCGACGCCGAAGGTGAAGCCCTGGAACTGGGTGTAGCCGGCATTGATGAAGCCGGTCTGCGGACCATTGGAGATGATGCCCGCGCCGTTGTTCTCGCCATTGGTCAGGACCTGACCCGGACGGGCCGACGCCGAGTTACCACGCTGGAAGCGGCTGCAGGTCGCGGCCGGCGGCGAGGGGGAGTCGTAGCAGACCTGCATGATGGAGGTCAGGGAGAACTGGGCGATCGCATTGGTCAGGTCGATATTGACCCAGTCCATGGACACGGCCAGGCCCGGCACGAAGCTGGGCTGGAACACGAAGCCCGCGGTCCACTGGTCGGCCAGTTCGTTCACCAGACCCAGGTTGCCGGAGGTGGCGCCCTGAACCGTGGCGGCCTGAACCTGGGAGATCAGGCTGAAGCTGGCGGGCAGACCCAGGGCCACGAAGGCGGCCTGGCAGTTGGCCTGACGGGCGGCGGGGTTCGGGCCCGTGGCGATGTTGCGGGAGTCGCAGGGGTCCGTCGCCGTCATGAAGGAGGTGGCATTGGGCAGGTTCACTTCCGTGATGGCCGGGGCCCGGAAGGAACGGCTCTTGCTGCCGCGAACCAGCAGGGAGTCGACGGGCTTCCAGCGCAGACCATAGGACCAGGCCTTGTCTTCGCCAGCCTGGCTATGGTCGATCTTGCGATAGGAGCCTTCCAGTTCCAGGCTCTTGGCCAGGGGACCGGTGAAGTCACCGCCGAAGATCGGCACGACCAGTTCGCCGTAATATTCCTTGGTGTCGTATTCACCGGCCAGGGCCGAGATGGCCGCCGAACGGCCGATACCCAGGCGCTGGGGGTCATTAGGGGTGAAGGAAGATTCTTCCTTGCGGGCTTCCCAGCCGATGGCGGCGGAGACCGCGCCAGCAGGCAGGTCGAACAGGTCACCGTTCAGGTTGGCTTCGTAAACGGTCTGGACCAGTTCGAAGTCGCTCTGGAACTGAACCTGGACATAGTTCAGAGCCGCCTTGCTGGGCGCGCCCTTGCCGAACAGGTTCAGCGGCACGCAGCCGGCGGCCCGGGCGGTGACATCGCGGCAGACGATATTGCCGAGGGTGTCGCGCACGGCGTCGATGGCGAACAGGAACTTGGCCTGATCGATGTTGGGCGAACGGAAGCTGCCTTCCGAGCGACCCTGGTTGGCGGCAACGTTCCAGGCGTAGTTGTGGCCAAGGAAGTCGAAGTCGCCTTCGAGGTTCACGACGACCCGCAGGCTCTCGCCTTCGCCTTCAGTCTTGTTGGTGCCGATGTCGGTGGAGGCGCGGCTCAGGAAGAAGATGCCGTTGCCGGGGTTGGCCGTGTCCGCCGTCAGAGCCGTGGGCTGCGCCAGCAGGGCGGCCTTGGCAGTGGGCGACAGGAAGGGGTTGGCCGTCGACATGCGCAGGGCAGACGAGTTACCGCCAAACAGCGGAGCGTTATAGATCGGCTGGTTGAAGGGCTCTGAGGCCGACTGCTTGGAATAGAAGAGTTCGCTGGTCAGACGGATGTTGTCGTTGAACTCATACTTGGCGAAGCCCGTCACCACGTGACGCTCGACCGGCGACTGGAGCGAGCTCAGCTCGGCCAGGTTCAGGCCGTCGCCGCCAGAGGCGATGGAGGCCTGATAGAAGGTCCCGGTGTTGAAGGGCACCAGCTCGCCATTGGGGGCGAACTGGGCGGCAATCCGGGCCGTCGGGTTGGACGGGTCAACCATGGTCAACAGGCCCGACAGGGCTGCCGAGCCGGCACGGCTGGGCAGGCCGCCCTGGGTGACTTCCGGGATCCGGCGGTTGAGGATGATGATGGAGCCGGGGATGCCGTCCGAAGAGCTGGTGTTCTGCGGGTTGTTGGCAAAGGCCAGCTGGCGGGCGGTGACGTCACGGTTGGTGAAGGCCAGGGCCGAGGTCTTGTTGTACTCGTAGCTGCCCGACAGGTTCAGGCGATTGTCCATCCAGCTCTTGCCGCCGGTGATGCGGGCGCGCCATTCCTTGCCTTCGGAGTCTTCGGCCACGCCATAGCGGCCGTCGAATTCCAGGCCATCATAGTCACGCTTGGTGATGATGTTGATCACGCCGGCCACGGCGTCGGAGCCATAGATGGCACCGCCGGAAGCCTGGATGGTCTCGATGCGGTCAACCAGACCGGTGGGGATGCCGTTCAGGTCCACCTGACCGCCAGCGCCGGCACCTGTGAAGATCGAGGCGGCGTTGCTGCTGACGAAGCGGCGGCCATTGACCAGGGTCAGGGTGCGGTTGGAGCCCAGGTTGAAGATGTTGATATAGTTCCGGCCGGTGCCGAAGCTGCCCTGGTCACCGATCGGGTTGATCGGGATACCCGAGGAAGGGGCTTCGTTCAGGGCGTCGGCGACATTGGTGAAGCCGCGCTCTTCGATGGTCTCGGTGGTGATGACCTGGATGGGCTGGACGGAGGTCAGGTCTGGGCGGCGGATGCGCGAACCGGTGACGACCACTTCGCCGACTTCGGCGTCGGAGGCCTTGGCCGCCGGCTGGCTTTGAGCGAGGGCGAAGTTCGGCCCGGCAAGGGTGGCCGCGGCGACGGAGCCCAGCAGGGCGGTCCGGAGCATGATGTTCATCAGTTTAACTATCCAAGGCCCCCCGGCCTTAAGTGTGAACCCATGGTGCCAGCAGGGTAGGGTCCAGCACCGGATCTGTCTGGCCTAGGCTACAAGGTCTCCTGAGGAGACAGAGCGCCCGTGACCGAGGCAGAAGATGACTTAATTGTGTCATGCGCCCTTCATCTGGACAAACCCAATCCCGGCAAGGGGCCTGTGGATCCCCGGAATTTGACCGCGGCAGACCGCAAGTGCGCCTTTTCCGCCACAGGTTTTGCAGGCCCGGAAGACGAATGCCACCTGACGCGGGAAGCCGACTCGCCTGATCAGATTATGGACTTCAGGGCCTCGGCCAGGGTCTCGACAGCCTCCGGCGTCGTGGCCCAGGAACACATGAACCGGACCGAACCGTCGAGGAACCGATAGACGAACCAGCCTGTGGCCTGAAGGCGCTCGAGCTGGGCCTCGTCCATCTCCACAAAGACGGCATTGGCCTCCACCGGATGGGTCACGCGGAACGGCATGGCCTGGGCCAGTTTCCGGGCCATGGCATTGGCGTGGCGGGCCCGGTCCACAAAGGCCCCGCTCTCCAGCATGCCGATAAAGGGCGCGGCATAGAACCGGCCCTTGGACGGTAGCTGGCCGCCCTGTTTCAGGCGAGCGTCGAAGCGCCGGGCCAGGCTGGGGTCAAGGATCACGACAGCTTCGGTGGGGGTCATGCCGGCCTTGGTCCCGCCCACCACAAGGATATCAACCCCAAGGCGGGCAATGGACTTCAGGTCGAAGCCTGATGCTGCGGCATTGGCCAGGCGCGCACCATCGAGATGGACCCCGTAGCCCCTGGCCCGGGCCACTCTCGTCAGGGCGGCGATCTGGGCTTCGGAATAGACGGTGCCGTATTCCGTGGCATTGGTCAGGGACAGGGCGGCGGGGGACTGCCGGTGCGACAGGTCTGGGACCTCGAGGGCCGCCTCCAGCTCTGAGAGGTCCATGCGTCCGGAGTCGCCGCCGAGGCGGATCAGGCCAAGGCCGTGGCCGAAGAAGCCCGGAGCCCCGGTTTCATCCGTGCAGATATGGGCGTGGTCATGGGCCAGAACGGATTCAAAGGGCCGGCAAAGGGCGGCCAGGGCCAGGGCATTGGCGGCAGTCCCGGAGGCCACGAACCTCACCTCGGCATCGGCATCCAGTTCGGTCCGGATCAGATCCGCGGCCCGTTTGCTGACCTCGTCGGTGCCATAGCCGGAGGTAAAGCCTGAATTGGCTTCGATCAGGGCGGCCATGGCTTCTGGCGCGGCGGGGGCGGTGTTGTCGGATGCAAAGTCGTATCTGGCCATGGATGGGTTCTAAGGTCGCCACCGCCTCCGTGGCTACTGGCCTGCGACAAAATGGACCAAGATCGCCAATCAGAAACACGCAGGGGTTGCTGTTGCCGATGTTGAAATCCGCGATCCTGATCGCAAAGGATTCTCATGAGCCTCACCCGGGACGAATTGGCGCTGCGACTGGCTGATCTGGCCCAGGTCTCATCGCACGGCATCGTGCTCATGGGTGCGACCGGCCGGATCAAGTGGGTCAATGAGGCCTTCTGCAGGATCACCGGCTATAGCCTGGCCGAGGTCGAGGGCCAGTTCCCCGTCGCCATGTTCGCGGCCCCTGAAACCGATCCCGAGACCCTTGAATATATCAGGGCCCAGGTCATGGCCGGGAAGGGATTTCGCTGCGAGGTTCAGCTCAAGGGTCGGGACGGTCGTCGCTTCTGGATCGATCTGGACCAGCATCCTACCTGGGACGCGTCTGGCAAGCTCACCGGTTTTTCCTCCATTCAGTCGGAGATCACCTCATCCCGGGCGCTCGAAGATCAGCTCAAGTCCAGCTCTGCGGCCTTGCGGGCAGCCAGCCAGCTTGCTCGTCTGGGGGCCTGGGAATTCGACGTTCGCCTGGGGCTCGTACGCTGGAGCCCGGAACTGAAAGCCCTGTTCGGCCGGGAGGATCAGACCGAATCCGTTGCCGACTCCCTTGAGGTCTATGACCCGGTAGATCGGCCTATGGTCCGGGAACAAATGCTCAACTGCATCAAGACCGGTGAACCGATTGAATTCGAGACCCGCGCCTTTCGGGCCGATGGCGAGACCATCTGGATCAGTGTCATGGGCGAATGTGACAGGGTCGACGGGGTCGTGGTCTCCGTCCACGGGGCCTGCCAGGACATCACTGAACGCATGATGGTGACGGCCGAGCTGCAAGACGCGGCGCGGTTCACCCGGGGCGTCATCGACAGCGCCGGTGCCATGCTCGCCGTCTTCGATTCCGAAGGCATCATCATCGAGGCCAATTCCGCCTTCCGACAGAGGGGCGAGCTCCTTCAGAAGGGCGAGATCTATTCCCTGGGTCGAAGTCTGTTTGCGGCGACCGAGCGCCTTCCCCGGCCCCACGGCCCAGTGATTCTCAAGGGGGTGCGACAGGTCCTGGCCGGTGAGCTCCCGCGTTTCGAGCACCCCTATCCGAACGTGGATGGAGAGTGGTTCCGCATCACGGTTCAGCGTTTTGCCGGTGAGGGACCGGTCCGTGCCGTTGCCCTCATCCAGTCCATTGATCATCTCAAGCGGTCCGAACGTCGCCTGCGGCAAGCCAATCAAAAGCTCAAGGTCGCAAGGGATGCCGCCAACCAGGCCAATGCCGCCAAGTCGGCCTTCCTGGCCACGATGAGCCACGAGATCCGCACGCCCCTCAATGGCGTTCTGGGCATGGCCCAGGCCATGGCCCGTGATCCCCTGCCTGACCGTCAGCGCGAAAGACTGGAAGTGATCAGCCAGTCCGGAGAAAGCCTGCTTGCCCTGCTGAACGATCTCCTGGACCTGTCCCGCATCGAAGCGGGACAGATGGAGCTGGAGGACGGTGTCATCGACCTGATCGGTCTGGCCGGGCAGGTCCGTTCCACCTTCGGCGGCATGGCGGAGGGCAAGGGGCTGGATCTCACCGTCGAACTGGTGGGCGGCCTGCACCCCTATTGGCACGGCGATCCGACACGGGTCCGGCAGGTGCTCTACAACCTCGTGGCCAATGCCGTGAAGTTCACCGCCTCTGGTCGGGTCGATGTAGACATTACCCGGACCGGGAACGATCTGGTCTTCAGGGTCCGGGACACCGGTCCCGGGATTGCGGCCCATCGCCTGAAGGCCCTGTTCGAGAAGTTCGTCCAGGCCGATGCCTCCACCACACGGCGCTTCGGGGGGTCGGGCCTGGGTCTGGCCATCTGCCGTGACCTGGCCTCCCTGATGGGCGGGGCTGTGGAGGTCTCAAGCCAGTTGGGCGAAGGCTCGGAGTTCTGCCTGCGCCTCCCCCTGTTGCCCGCGCCACAGCCCGAGGCTCAGGAAAGCGAGCCGGTCCTGTCAGACGAGCATGGCCTGGAGGGGCTTCGCATCCTGGTGGCGGAGGACAATCCGATGAACCAGCTTGTGCTCAAGACCCTGCTGGGTCAGGTCGGCCTTCAGGTCCATTGCGTCTCGGACGGACTGCAGGCTGTGGAGGCTGTGGCCACGTCCAGCTGGGACATGATCCTGATGGACGTCCAGATGCCGGTCATGGATGGCCCCACGGCCGTGCGGAAGATCCGCGAGCTAGAGCGCAGCCGGGGCCAGATCCGGATCCCGATCCTGGCCCTGACCGCCAATGCCATGGCCCATCACGAGGCCGAATATCTGGCGGCGGGGATGGACATTCTTGTGCCCAAGCCCCTCCAGCTGGAACGGCTGCTCAATGCCATGGACCAGGCTCTGGCTGAACCGGTTCAGGTGCCGGCCAGCGCCTCGTTCCCCCAGGCCTGAACATCGGCCAGGAACAGGGCCGGTTCCTCCATGGCGGCAAAGTGTCCGCCTGAGGCCATGTCGGTCCAGCGGGTCAGGTTATAGGCCCGCTTCACCCAGGACTGGGGCGGCGCGGAATAGAGGACCTCGCCGGGGAAGTTGGCAAAGGCCGTCGGGGTCTCGCAGCGTTCGCCATCCTTCAGGGACACGCCGCCTTCTTCCAGGAAGCCCCGATAGTACCAGGCCCCGGTGGTGAAGCTGCCGGTCATGACATAGAGCATCAGATTGGTGATCAGCTGGTCCTTGGAATAGACCTCATCCAGGGACTTGACCCTCAGGTCCGACCAGTCGTGGAAGCGTTCCAGGATCCAGGCAGCCTGGCCGACCGGATTGCCCGCGCCAAGCCAGGCCAGGGACTGGGGCTTTGAGGCCTGGAGCCGGAAATAGGCCCCGAAGACATCCATCATCCCGGCCTGACGCTGGGTCCAGGCAATCTCGTCCGGTGAGGCAGGCCCCCCGGCGGCGCGCAAGGCCACCATGTTCAGATGGATGGCCTTGACCGACTTGGCATGGTCGAGGCCCAGCCAGGAGGTGACCATGGAGCCCCAGTCGCCGCCCTGGGCGATATAACTGGAATAGCCAAGGACCTCGGTCATCAGGGTGTTGAACAGCCGGGCGGTAGAGCGCTGGCCGATGGGGCGGGCTGGCTTTGAGGAAAAGCCGAAGCCGGGCAGGGATGGGATCACCAGATCAAAAGCATCTTCGGCCTTGCCGCCAAAGCGGCTGGGGAAGGCGAGGGGTTCGATGACCTGCCAGAACTCGAAGTGCGATCCAGGCCAGCCATGGGTCATCAACAGGGGGCGCTTGCCGCCCGCCTCGCCCACCACGTGGACAAAGTGGATGTCAAAGTCCTCGATCCGGGCCGTGAACTGCGGGAACCGGTTGAGGTCCGCCATGGCCGCGCGCCAGTCATAGTCCCCGGCCCAGTGATCGCAGAAGGCCTTCAGATAGGTGGCATCACAGCCGTAGGCCCAGCCATCGGGCACGGCGGGAGCAGGGGGCCAGGCATAGGTGCGGACCTGATCCAGAATGGCCTCGACGGCCGTGGTGTCCCACTTCACCTCAAAGGGTGTGATGCTGGTCATGGTCGCGCTCCCCGTTTTATCGTCTATGGCCTGTCTGCCCCGGGGAAGGTCAAGAGCGTCCGGGGCGCAGGCCTCTGGAAATGGCGTGATTGATGGCCCCCACCAGGTCGCGGGCCTCGTCTCGGGACTTCAGCTTGCCGGTCATCCAGAGCTGGATCACCCCGTGGGACGCGGCCCAGAACATCTGACCGACCTGGTCGGGATCGCCTTCCAGCACGCCAGCCTCGATCAGGTCGCGGACATAGGCGCTCTGGTTGGAATGGGCCCTTTGTGTCGCCCGGGCGAGATCCGGATAGGCCCCCTCATCGGACTGGCCCAGATCGAACATCAGCCGATAGGTGTGGGGGTGCTCGAAGGCGAAATTCATATAGGCCTGCCCCACAGCGGCCCCCCTTCGGCGGGCATCCTCGGTGGTGCCGCGAGCGGCCTCAAGGGCATCGGCGAACCGGTCAAAGCCGGATGTCCGCACGGCGGCCAGGATGTCGTCCTTGTCCTTGAAATATCGATAGGGGGTCATGGGGCTGACCCCCAGTTCCGAGGCCAGCTGCCGCATGGTCACGGACTCCAGACCCTTTTCCGCAAACAGACGTTCTGCCGCCTCGCAGAGGCGCCCGCGGAAATCGGCGACGTCGGTGTCAGACAGAACGCGGGGCATGGACAGGCTTCACAAACTGGACCTGTCCCGGCTTAGGGCTTACGCAATAAATTTACAACGTAAGACTTTCGCTCGGCGGAAAAGCCTTGTTTCGCGGGAACCGCCTCGCGATCCTGCCCTCAATTGAACCACGGGAGATTGTCATGCGGGCCATCTGGTACGACCGAACGGGGCCCGCGCGGCAGGTGCTGGAGCTGGGTGAGCGTCCCATGCCCCAGCCCGGGCAGGGTCAGGCCCTGATCCGGGTCAGGGCCTCTGGGGTAAACCCGTCGGACGCCGGCATGCGTGGCCAGGGCCCTATGGCCTATTCCCGGATCACCCCCAATAGCGATGGGGCCGGTGTGGTCGAGGCCGTGGGGCCCGGGACATCGTCTGACTGGGTGGGCAAGCGGGTCTGGTTCTATAACGGCCAGCGCAATGGTCGGGCCTTTGGCTCGGCGGCTGAGTATATCGAACTCGACGCCGACCTTCTGAGCGTGCTGCCTGATGAGGTCGGCTTTGCCGAGGGCGCAACCCTGGGCATTCCCTGCATGACGGCTCACCTCAGCCTGTTCCTGGCGGGTCCGGTCCAGGGCCGCACCGTCCTGGTGACCGGCGGGGCGGGGGCTGTGGGCCATTATGCCGTCCAGCTGGCCCATTGGGCCGGGGCCACCGTGATCGCCACGGTCAGCTCGCCGGACAAGGCCGAAAGGGCTCTGGCCGGTGGGGCCGATCACGTCATCGACTATCGCCGCGAGGATGTCGCAGCCCGCGTGCAGGAGATCACCTATGGCGAAGGCGTTCATCACATCGTCGACGTGGATTTCGGCGGCAATCTGGAGACCAGCCTTGCCTGTCTCCGGATGAATGGCTCCCTCGCCTATTACGCCACCAAGGGCCAACCCAACCCAACCCTTGTGGCCGGTGCCCTGATGCGGCTGAACCTGTCCATTTCCGGGGTCTATCTGCCAGTCAGCCCCCACGAGGCTCGCAAACGGGCCCAGCAGGACATCACCCGATGGATCGGCACGGGCGCGCGTATCCTGTCCGTGGCCGGCCGCTATCCCCTGGAGGACTGTGCCGGGGCTCATGAGCAGGTGGAGTCCGGCACCAAGGTCGGGACCGTGGTGGTGGAGCCGTGACCACGCCCGAAGACGCCATCCGGGCCCGCCGCAAGCTCACCAACAAGCTGATCGCCGCCCATGATGCCGCCAGGCTCAGACCCTTCCTGGCGAAGGACGTGAAGCTGATCGCCGGCGACGGCAGCCTGATCCTTGGGGGAGATGCGGTGGTCCAGGCCTTTGCCGACCAATTCCGCGATCCCGAGTTTTCGACCTATGTCCGCACGACAACCGAGGTCCAGCTGGACGCAGAGGTGGCAAGGGCTGCCGAAAACGGCACCTGGCTGGCCCATTGGGGGCCGAGCCAGATGTCAGGGACCTATCTCGCCGTCTGGCAAAAGGTCACGGGGCAGTGGGTACTGGAGTCAGAGCTCTACTTGACCCTGACCTGATCAGATCAGGGCCCCGTGGCACTGCTTGAACTTCTTGCCTGAACCGCATGGGCAGGGACTGTTGCGGCCCGTGCGTTCCCAGTCTTCCGGCAGGGCGGAGATGGGCAGGGCCTGACGCTGCTCCACCGACAGGCCATCGGGGATCGACCCGGCCATCAGGGCGTTTTCCCCGGTGAGCGGGTCCAGATGGACCTCGGTAAAGGGGCGCTGGGCGGGTTCCGGTTCCTGGAGCGTGAATTCCACCGTCATCAGCCAGCGGGTCACGTTTTCGCGCAGGTCCACCAGCAGCTTCTCGAACAGGGAGAAGGCCTCGGTCTTGTACTCGTTGAGCGGATCGCGCTGACCATAGCCGCGCAGGCCGATGACATTGCGCAGGTGATCCAGATGCATCAGGTGTTCGCGCCACTGCAGATCGATCATCTGGAGCATGAAGCTCTTTTCGATGGTCCGCATCTGTTCGCCACTGACCAGGTTTTCCCGTTCTGCGGCGCGTTGGTCGGCGATCTGCAGGACCCGGGTCTGGATCTCCTCATTGCCGATGCCTTCCTCGGCAGCCCATTCCTTGATGGGCAGTTCGAGGCCCAGATTGGCCCGGACCTGGTCGTCCAGGCCATCGACGTCCCACTGTTCGGCATAGGCCTTGGGCGGCAGGTGCCGCATGACCATGTCCTCGATGGTGTCCTGGCGCATCTCGCCGATGATTTCGGACAGATCGGTGGACAGCATGAACTCGGCGCGTTGCTCGAATACCGCCTTGCGCTGGTCATTCACGACGTCGTCGTATTTCAGCAGGTTCTTGCGGATCTCGTAGTTACGCTGCTCGACGCGCTTCTGGGCGGTGGCAATGGCGCTGTTCAGCCACTTGTGGGTGATGGCTTCGCCTTCCTGGACGCCGAAGGTGCGCATGATGGAATCCAGCCGGTCGCCGGCAAAGATCCGCAGCAGGTCGTCCTCACAGGACAGGAAGAACTTGGAGTGTCCCGGGTCACCCTGACGGCCGGTCCGGCCGCGGAGCTGGTTGTCGATCCGGCGGCTTTCGTGACGCTCGGTGCCAAGAACGAACAGACCACCGGCCTCCAGGGCCTTTATCTTCAGATCGGCGATTTCCATCTCGATCTGGGTGCGCCGGGCGATCAGGGCCTCGGGGGTCGGCTCGATACCCAGGCCGCGTTGTTCGTCCCGCCACTTGGCGAGCTTCATGTCGATATTGCCGCCCAGCTGGATGTCCGTGCCACGGCCGGCCATGTTGGTGGCGATGGTCACGGCCGAAGGCACACCGGCATCGGCCACGATCATGGCTTCCTGCTCGTGATAGCGGGCGTTCAAGACGTTGTGCGGAATGCCCTTGCCAGACTTGTAGGTGATGTCGAAGGCATCATCGCCCAGCTTGGCCAGCTCACGGGCATCCTTGCCGGCGTGCTCGGCCTTGGGGCTGCGGCCCGTTTCGACCTTGTAGGCATAGGTATTGAGCAGCTTGGACAGGTGCTCGGACTTTTCGATGGACACGGTGCCCACCAGGATCGGCTGACCTGCGACAAAGCACTGGGCAATCTGATGGCAGATGGCCGCATTCTTCTCGGCCTCGGTGCGATAGACCTCGTCGTCGTCATCGATGCGGGTGACAGGACGGTTGGTGGGGATCTCGGCCACATCCATCTTGTAGATGTCGAGGAATTCCTGAGCCTCGGTGGAGGCGGTGCCGGTCATGCCCGACAGCTTGGAATAGAGACGGAAATAGTTCTGGATGGTGACCGAGGCCAGGGTCTGGTTCTCGGGCTGGATATGGGCACCTTCCTTGGCCTCGATGGCCTGGTGCAGGCCTTCGGACAGGCGGCGGCCCTGCATCATCCGGCCGGTGAACTCGTCGATCAGCACCACTTCGCCCGCACGGACGATATAGTCCTTGTCGCGGGCATAGAGGATATTGGCCCTCAGGGCCTGGTTGACGTGGTGAACCACCGAGACATTGGCAGCGTCATAGAGACCGGCAGAGTCCGGCTCCAGATGGCCGGCCATCATCAGCATTTCCTCGACCCGCTCGGAGCCTTCCTCGGTGAGGATGACCTGGCGCTGCTTCTCGTCGAGATCGAAATTGGTGGTGTCCAGGATCAGGTCTTTGATGACCAGATCGATGGTCTTGTAGAACTCGCTGCGGTCCTCGGTGGGACCGGAAATGATCAGGGGCGTACGGGCTTCGTCGATCAGGATGGAGTCCACCTCGTCGACGATCGCGAAATTATGGCCGCGCTGGACCATCTCATTGGCGTCATAGACCAAGTTGTCGCGCAGATAGTCGAAGCCGAACTCGTTATTGGTGCCGTAGGTGATGTCCGAGCCATAGGCCGCCTGCCGCTGGTTCTGGGACAGGCCATGGACAATGACCCCCACGGTCAGACCCATGAAGCGATAGACCTGACCCATCCAGTCGGCATCCCGCTGGGCCAGATAGTCGTTCACCGTGATGACGTGGACGCCCTTGCCCTCAAGGGCATTCAGATAGACGGGCAGGGTGCCCACCAGGGTCTTGCCTTCGCCGGTCCGCATCTCGGCGATGCCGCCCTGATGCAGGACCATGCCGCCGACCATCTGGACGTCGAAGTGGCGCAGGCCGATGGCCCGCTTGGCACCCTCGCGCACAGCGGCAAAGGCGTCTTCCAGGATCTGGTCCAGGGTCTCGCCCTTGGCCAGACGCTCGCGGAATTCCACGGTCTTGCCGCGAAGCTCCTCGTCGGAGAGAGCCTGATACTTCGGCTCAAGGGCATTGATCCGCGCGACGCGGGCCGCCATGGCCTTGACCTTGCGGTCATTACTGGAGCCGAAGAACCGTTCGAAGATGGACAAGGGGCGTGATCCGGATGTGGCGGGCGGCATTGGCCCGGGGTCGATTGAACAACCCCTGCCTGCCCTGAAATTCCGCTCTTTTCAGGGCGCGCGAGACATAGGCAGCGGCCTGTCAACTGTCAACGCGCAGCGCCTGTTCCGAGAATGGATCTCAGAAACGAAAAAGGCCCTTCCAGCAAGGGAAGGGCCCGATATTTCGATGGTCTTCAGACCTAGTAGATCTCGATGAGACCCGCTGCACCCATGCCGCCGCCGATGCACATGGAGACAACGCCCCACTTCGCACCGCGCCGCTTGCCTTCCTGAAGGATGTGACCCGTCAGGCGGGCACCAGTCATGCCATAGGGATGGCCGATGGCGATGGAGCCACCATTGACGTTGTACTTCTCCGGGTCGATGCCCAGGGTGTCGCGGCAATAGAGGCACTGGGAGGCAAAGGCCTCGTTCAGTTCCCACAGGTCGATGTCATCGACCTTCAGACCATGACGTTCCAGCAGACGCGGCACGGCAAAGACCGGGCCGATACCCATTTCGTCAGGACCGCAACCGGCTACAGCCCAGCCACGGAAGGCACCCAGGGCGTTGACCCCGGCCTTTTCAGCGGCCTTGGAGTCCATCATCACCACAACGGCGGCACCGTCGGAGAGCTGGGAGGCATTGCCAGCGGTGATGAACTTGTTCTCGCCCTCACGCACAGGCTTCAGGCCCTTGAGGCCTTCCAGGGTGGTCTCCGGACGATTGCACTCGTCGCGATCCACCGTGTAGTCGACGACGCTTTCTTCCTTCGTCTCCTTGTTGACCACCTTCATCTTGGTGGCCATGGGCACGATTTCGTCGGCAAACTTGTTTGACTGCTGGGCAGCCGCCATG
The DNA here is from genome assembly GCA_903930545.1 of uncultured Alphaproteobacteria bacterium. Classification (GTDB taxonomy): domain Bacteria; phylum Pseudomonadota; class Alphaproteobacteria; order Caulobacterales; family Caulobacteraceae; genus Phenylobacterium. The sequence continues at coordinate 8,897 of CAIYZB010000236.1, read as the reverse complement.
CGGCGCTGGCTTTCGAGGCTGTACTCGTCCTGGGCGTCGCGGGTGACGCCATAGCGATGGGCGACGATGTCGGCCGTGTCGATCATGGGCATCATGATGCCGGGATATTCCTGGAACAGGCGCGGATCATTGTTCTCGCGCGAGCCGCCACCGCCGGGGAAGGACAGGCTCTCCACGCCGCCGGCAACCACAACCTCGGCACCGTCGTTGCGGATATAGTTTGCCCCGGTCGAGATGGTCTGGAGGCCGGAAGAGCAGAAGCGGTTGACGGTCTGGCCGGAGGCGGTGATCGGAAGACCGGCGAGCAGGCCAGCCTGGCGGCCCAGATTGCCGGCACCATGGGCCACATTGCCCAGGATCACATCCTCAACGGCATCGCCGGAAACACCGGCGCGCGAGACGGCATGCTTGATGGCGTGGGCGGCCATGCTCATGGTCGGTGTCATGTTGAAGCCGCCACGGCCGGACTTGGCCAGACCCGTGCGGGCATAGGAAACGATTACCGCTTCGCGCGTCATAAAAATGCTCTCCCTGAAATTTATTGCGCATCGCGGTCCCCTCGGACCCGTGCGGTTCTATGAACGGCCGGGACCTTTGCATCCTGGAGGGGAAATGGCTAGAGCCGCAGGACGGGCTGGGTTGCAGGTGCGATGATGAATTGTCATGCGGGAAAGATTTCCAAGCCCGCCCAAAGGTTCTAGGGACGAAGGACCCTTTTCGGGTCGGGACGACGTCGAGGCTCCACTGATGATCCAGGCTTATAGCTCGCGCCTTTTGCACAATGTCGCCATAGGGGTGGTGCTGGTCGCCGCCTCCTGGTTCCTTGTGGCCTGCGGCAACCGCGATGGGGCTGAACGCCCCCCCGAGCCGGGCGATACCGCCGTGGCCAAGGTCGACGGCCGCACGGTCTGGGCCACCGACGTCAAGCGCGAGGCGGTAGCTCAGGGCCTGATTGGCGAGGGCGAGCCCCTGGACATTTCCTCGGACCTCTTCCGCCGGGTTCTGGACGAGGTTGTGGACCAGAAGCTGCTGGCCGCCGAGGCCCTGAAGCGCAAACTGGACAAGGATCCCCTGGCCCAGAAGCGCCTGGCCGCTGCCCGGGAACGCATCCTGGGTGACATGCTGGTGGAAAGCGTCGTCACCGATGCCGTCAACGAGAACACCATCCGCGGCCTCTATGCCGAACAGCTGAAGCTGGCCAAGCAGTCAGAGGAAATCCACGCCCGCCAGATCCTGGTGGCCAGCCAGGCCGAGGCCGAGGCGGTTAAAAAGCTGCTGGTCTCAGGTGCTTCCTTCGAGGCCCTGGCCATGGAGCGCTCCACCGATGCCGCCACCCGGTTCAACGGCGGGGATCTCGGCTTTTTCACCACCGATGTGATGCCCGAGGCCTACGAGGCCAATCTCAAGGCTGCCAAGCCCGGTGAGATCGTCGGGCCCTTCGAAACCGATGGCGGCTTTGCCATCGTCAAGATCGAGGCCCGTCGCCTGGAGCAGCCCATCACCCTTGAGGCCGCCCGTCCCCAGATCGTGCGCTTCCTGACCTATGATCAGGTCCGCGATCTGCTTGAAAAGCTGCGTAGCCGGGCCAAGGTCCAGACCATGCTGCGAGCGCCCCAGGACGTGCCAGGTGCCCCCAAGGAACCTGCCGACGCGCCAAAGGTCCTGGCCCCCGCTGAACCCAAGGCCAAGGCCGCTACCCTGGCCCCTCCCGCCGTCGCAGACGCCAAAGACAAGCCCAAGGCCCAGCCATGAGCCGCACTCCCAAGCCACCAGTCCCTTCGTCGGCTAAGGCTCCGGCAAAGTCCCGCAAGGGCGCTGCCCAGTCTGTAGAAGCTGCCGCACAATCCATCGAGAGGGCACTCGATCCCCTTACCTCCGTGATCAAGCGCGCCACTCAGAAGCGGGTCGTCGAGCCTGCCGCCCTGCCCACAAAGCCGGTCAAGGGGGCTCTGCCGGTGTCGCCTCTGGCGGTGGATTTCCCGGTCATTCCCCCGATAGCCGGGGTTGAATTGGCGACGACCCGGGCGGGCTTCTACAAGCACGAACGCGACGATGTTCTTTTGATGCGTTTTGCTGAGGGCACCAATGCCGCCGGTGTCTTCACCCGTCACGGTGTGGGGTCTGCCCCTGTCGACTGGTGCCGGCGTCAACTGGGAGCCACGGGCGGTGCCGAGGTTCGCGGCCTGGTGGTCAATGCCGGCTGTGCCAATTCCTTCACCGGCCGGCCAGGGGCTGATGCCGCGCGGCGGGTGGCCTCGGCTGTGGCCAAGCGCTTCGACTGCCGGCAGCGCGACGTCATGATGGCCTCGACCGGGGTCATCGGCGTTCTGCTGGATGACAGCAAGATCGTCTCGCGCCTGGCCGATGCCGAGACCCGGCTGGGCGAGACCGGCTGGCTCGCCGCAGCCCGGGCGATTTCCACCACCGACACCTTCCCCAAGGGCGCCTTTGCCGAGGCGGTGATCGACGGGCACACGGTGAAGATCGCCGGGATCGCCAAGGGCTCCGGCATGATTGCGCCGGACATGGCCACCATGCTGGCCTTTGTGGTCACCGATGCCAATATCGCCCCGGCGGCCCTTCAGACCCTGGCCAGTCTCTATACCCGCAGCACCTTCAACTGCGTCACGGTGGACGGCGACCGCTCCACCAATGATACCCTGCTGCTCTTTGCCACGGGCAAGTCCGAGGCCCCGCGCATCAGCCGTCCGGGGGACCGCCGTCTGGCCGATTTCCGCGAGAAGCTGGAGGCGGTTCTGCTGGATCTCGCCCTGCAACTGGTGCGGGACGGGGAGGGGGCCTCGAAGTTTGTAAAGATCAACGTGACCGGTGCGGAATCCGCCCTGTCAGCCCGCAAGATCGCCCGGACCATTGCCGAAAGTCCCCTGGTCAAGACGGCCTTTGCCGGGGAAGACGCCAACTGGGGTCGTATTGTCATGGCCGTTGGCCGGGCCGATGAACCCATCGATCGCGATCGGATCCAGGTCATGTTCGGTCCCCTGGTCGCGGCCCGGGATGGCCTGATCTCGCCAGGCTACGACGAGGACGCGATGAGCACCTACATGAAGAATCAGGAGCTCGAGGTCAGTGTCGATGTAGGCTGGGGCAAGGGCACGGCCACGGTCTGGACCTGTGACCTCACCAAACAGTATGTCGCCATCAATGGCGACTATCGCAGCTGATCAGTCCCCCGCCCGGCCGAGGCCGGGAGGGGATTTTTCTTGATCAGTCCAGCGGGCTCCAGCGCTTGTCGCCCTCGGCCTGACGCTTCGGTCCCTTGAACTGGGACTGGTCGATCGGCTTGATCGAGGCGCGCTGGCCATCCGTGCGGACGGGAGCAGAACCCTCACCACCGGGACGCTTGCGACGGCGCTGCTTGCGCAGGGCACCAGGCAGATCGGATCGGCCTTCCGGCTTGCGGTCGGAATGCCCACCCTTGCGGTGGCCGGTGCGCTCCGGACGATCACCGCCCTCGGTCTTCAGTTCCGGCATCACGGCCGTCATGGCTCCCAGGGTGCGGTCACCACGACGATCCTCATTGGGGATGGTCTGACGGGTGACTTTCTGGATGTCCTTCAGCAGGTTGCGTTCGTCCTCGGCGCAGAAGGCGATGGCAGAGCCATTGGCGCCAGCGCGGGCCGTCCGGCCGATCCGGTGCACATAGGCCTCCGGAACATTGGGCAGCTCATACTGGACGACGTGGGTCACGGCATCGATGTCGATACCCCGCGCAGCGATGTCCGTGGCCACCAGGGCGCGGACCTCACCGGCCTTGAAGGCGGCCAGGGCGCGTTCCCGCTGGCCCTGGCTCTTGTCGCCGTGGATGGCGGCGGCTTCGACACCGGCGGCTTCCAGGGACTTGGCGACCCGGTCAGCCCCGCGCTTGGTGCGGGTGAAGACGATGACGCGCTTGAACTTGGGTTCTTCAAACAGCTCGCAGAGCAAGGCGCGCTTGCGGGAGGTTTCCACGAAGACGACCTTCTGGGCGACCCGTTCCACCGTCGTGGCCTGGGGCGTGACCGCCACCTTGACCGGATCGGGGTTCAGCAGCTCGCCGGCCAGCTTGCCGATCTCGGTGGGCATGGTGGCAGAGAAGAACAGGTTCTGACGCTTTTGCGGCAGGTATTTCACAATGCGACGGATCGGGACGATGAAGCCCATGTCCAGCATCTGGTCGGCTTCATCCAGGACGAAAATCTCGACGCCCTGAAGGGTGATGGTCTTTTCGCCCAGATGGTCGATCAGGCGGCCCGGAGTGGCCACCAGGACATCGACGCCGGGGGCCATGGCGCGCATCTGGCCACCATACTTCACGCCGCCGAACACCACAGCGACACTGACGCCGAGATGCTTGCCATAGGTCTTGAAGCTCTCGCCGATCTGGGTGGCGAGTTCGCGGGTGGGGGACAGAACCAGAACCCGGCAGCCGCGACGGGGCGCAGGCTTACGGTCGGCCGCCAGGCGGTGCAGGATCGGCAGGGCAAAGGCAGCGGTCTTGCCAGTGCCGGTCTGGGCAATGCCCTGCAGGTCGCGACCGGCCATGACACCGGGAATGGCCTGGGCCTGGATCGGGGTGGGCTTGGCATAGCCTTCTTCGGTCAGCGCCTTGAGAAGCGGCTTGGCCAGGCCAAGGTCAGAAAAAGTGGTCAAAACTGTAGTCTTTCGCGTTGCGGCGAACGCGGCCGCTCGCACAGTGCGAGGGTCGCGAAGGTCGCGTCATGTGGGGAAAGCCCCCGCGTGGCGGGGCGATCAATTTGATCTTATCGGCGCTCGACAGGCTGAATTCCCGAGGGAATTCCTCACGCGGCTGGAGCCCCGACTGCATTGCTGATGTTGCAACGCAGCAGCCCAATGCGCCGTGAAGCTCGCAAAGTCAAGGAATGCTTGGGATTCCCGGCTTTCCGGACTTGGCCTAGCTTGCATTTTGGCCCGCGTCTGGCGAGGTAGGGCCATGTCCACGCCCTTGCCTCTCCTGCTCGTCGCCGCGGCCGCCCTGGTGGATTCAGATGGCCGCGTCCTGCTTTGCCAGCGCCCCGAGGGCAAACAGCTGGCTGGTCTGTGGGAGTTTCCCGGTGGCAAGGTCGAGGCCGGTGAAACCCCCGAAGCCTGCCTGATCCGTGAGCTGGAAGAAGAGCTCGCTATCAAGGTAACGCACGCCTGCCTCGCGCCCTTCGTGTTTGCGAGCCACAGTTATGAGTCCTTTCACCTGATGATGCCATTGTATCTCGTTCGACGCTGGGAAGGTCCCCCCGTCGCGCGGGAGCACAAGGCCCTTGCATGGGTGAAGCCGTCAAAGATGGACGCCTATCCAATGCCTCCGGCGGATGCCCCGCTGGTTGCCTGGCTGCGCGACCTCATCTGACCTTCACCCGGGATGTCCGCGGCGCGACGGTGGTGGAATATGCCGTGATTGCAGGTGTTCTCAGCCTCGCGATCTTCGGGATCATCGGCCAGGCCCAGTCCGTCCTGCTGACGACCCTCACCAAGGCCGCGACCGCCGTCGAGGCGGCGATCCAGTAAGGCCGTGAGCGACTGGCTCACCCAGCTGATCCAACAGGAACAGCTTCCTGAAGCTTATCGAGATACGGTCGAAACCGTCGCCCGTCCCCTTGCGACCATGATCCTGGAGCGTCGGCCCCGGCTGATTGGCCTGTGCGGCGCACAGGGCAGTGGCAAGTCCACCCTGACCCAAGTCCTGGCCAGACTGATCGAAGCCGAGGGGCTGAGCATCGCGACCCTGTCCCTTGACGATCTCTATCTGACCCGCGCGGCGCGGCTGGCCCTGGCGCGGGATGTACATCCCCTGTTCGCCACCCGAGGTGTCCCGGCCACTCATGATGTCGCCCTCGGCCTGGAGGTTCTGGGGCAGCTGGGCGCGGGCGGGGACACACAGCTGCCTCGCTTCGACAAGAGCATCGATGACCGGGCGGCATCGGGGCCCAAGGTCTCCGGACCTGTGGACATGGTCCTGCTGGAAGGCTGGTGTGTGGGGGCAGCGCCTCTGCCGGACTTTCCTGAGCCGATCAATGACCTGGAGCGTCTGGAGGACCCTGACGGTGTCTGGCGGCGAGCCTCCGCGACGGCCCTGGCAGGACCCTATCAGGCCCTCTTCGGACAGATCGGTTTCCTGGTTCTGCTGGCCGCACCGGGATTTGAGGTCGTCCGGAGCTGGCGTCAGGAACAGGAGGCCAAGCTCAGGGCGCGGGCAGGAAAGGGCATGTCAGACGCTGAAGTCGTCCGTTTCATCCAGCACTATGAACGCCTGACCCGCTGGATCCTGGAGGAGATGCCAGGTCGGGCCGATGTCGTCGTCGATCTGGACGCCATCAGGACCGCCGGTATTCGACCACCGACCCGTCGTTGAGCTTGCCCTTCAGGGCCACCCAGGCCCCGGTCTCGTCATACCAGTCATCGATCTCCACCTCGCCACGGATCGCATAGCGGCTGGCTGTCACGGATCGGCCGTTGGCCAGCTTGATGGTCTCCGTGCCCTTGGGGGCCGAGTTCACCTTCACCAGCTTGCCTTCCTGGGGATTGAACAGGGGATTGCCGAAGGCCCCCATGTTCCAGTGAGTCAGGGGATGGGCCGAGGCCGGGGCCAGGGCCCGGCCCTTGCGTCCGGTCAGGGCAACGCCGGCGGCCGTCCGGCGGGCCGTCGCCGTCTCCATCTTGCCATTGGTATTGGTGCGGGATTCCAGGCTGGAAAACTGTCCACCTGACCAGCGTTCAGTGGCACTGTGGCTGTACCGCAAGGCGGTGATCGGTCCGACCTTCACACTGAACTTTGCATCCGTGACGATGGTGACGGAGTCGCCGTCATCCATGAAGCTCATGTGATGCTCGCCGATCGGGGAGCCATTACGCAGGACCCGAAAGTTCAGCCTGCGGCCCGGCGGCAGTACAGGCGCGGCGAGGCTGGTGGCGGGAACCAGCAGGAGGCTCGCACCCAGGAGGCTGCGGCGGGTCAGGCTTGAGGCGTCGATCAAGGGTAGGCTCCAGGTTCGGTCATCAACAATACGCTGAGGACTGGCTGTGGATGCATAGCAATCTCGCCCGGCGCGACTCGACAACCGGCGCGCCCTTCGATTTTGTGGCGGGTCTCTTGAGTTCGGGGGTTCCATGCTGAATCGACTTTTTGCGGCCGCTGCGGCCTGTCTTGCCCTTTCGACCCCCGGCCTCGGCCATGCGGAGCCGGCAGCGGAGGCCCCCAAGTGGGATGTCTCCAATCCCATGACCCCCAGCCATGATGTGAGTCTGGACCTGACCACCGGGACTTGGCTGTCCCTGTCAGTCAGTCCCGATGGCAAGGAGATCGTCTTTGATCTGCTGGGCGACCTCTATGTCATGCCGATCACGGGCGGAGAGCCCAAGGCGCTCACCACTGGCATAGCCTGGGACATGCAGCCCACCTATTCCCCCAATGGCCGCTGGATCGCCTTCACCTCCGACCGTGGCGGCGGCGACAATGTCTGGGTCATCAACCGCGACGGGACCAATCCCCATCAGGTCTCCAAGGAGAGCTTCCGCCTGTTGAGCCAGCCGGCCTGGAGCCCGGATTCGGAATACATCGTCGCGCGCAAGCACTTCACCTCCACCCGCTCTCTCGGGGCGGGGGAGATGTGGCTCTATCACCGCTCCGGCGGGGATGGTCTGCAGCTGACCAAGCGCCGGACGGAGCAGAAGGACAGCGGCGAGCCGGTCTTCGCCCCTGACGGCAAACACCTCTATTTCTCCGACGACTCCACGCCGGGCGGGGTGTTCCAGTATTCCAAGGACCCCAACAAGCAGATCTATGTGATCCAGCGCCTCAACCGGACCACCGGTGAGGTCGAACCCTTCGTCACCGGCCCTGGCGGTTCCATCCGCCCGACCCCGTCCCCGGACGGCAAATCCTTGGCCTTCATTCGGCGGGTTCGTTACAAGTCCACCCTCTATGTCATGGACCTGGCCTCGGGCCGCGAGACGCCGCTCTATGACGGCCTCGACCGCGACATGCAGGAAACCTGGGCCGTCCACGGGGTCTATCCCACCATGGCCTGGACCCCGGACAACAAGTCCCTGGTTTTCTGGGCCGGGGGCAAGATCAAGCGCATCGACGTGGCCACCACCACGGTCACCGACATCCCCTTCCACATCAAGACGACCCGCCAGATCCAGGACGCCCTGCGCTTCCCCGTCGATGTCGCGCCCAAGGACTTCAAGGTCCGCATGCTGCGCTGGACCGAGGTGTCGCCCAAGGGCGACAAGGTGGTCTATCAGGCCCTGGGCAAGCTCTGGATCAAGGATCTGGCCGCAGGCGGTGCACCCCGCCGTCTGACCCGCCAGACCAGCCATGACGAGTACTATCCGACCTGGTCGCGGGACGGGAAATCCATCGCCTATACGACCTGGAGCGATGCCGATTACGGCACGGTGCGCGTGGTCTCGGCCTCGGGCGGCGAGGGCAAGGTCATCACGGCCCAGCCCGGCCACTATCTGGAGCCGGCCTTCAGCCCGGACGGCAAGACCGTGGTCTATCGCGCCGTCACCGATGGCTATCTGACCCCCGCCATCTGGGGTCGCAATACCGGCCTGTTTGCGGTCGCAAGCCGCGGCGGTGCCTCGGTAAAGATCAACAAGGACGGACTTCAGCCCCAGTTCGGCAAGGCCAGCGACCGGGTCTATTTCATGACCTCGGACGATGACGACAAGCGGGCCTTCAAGTCCTCACGCCTGGACGGCTCGGATGTGCGCACCCACCTGCTGTCGGAGTTTGCGGCGGAATATGCGCTGTCGCCGGATGAATCCTTTGTGGCCTGGACCGAACGGTTCAACGCCTATGTCATGCCCTTCGTCACCACGGGCCGGACCATCGACCTGTCGCCAAAGACCACCAGTCTGCCGGTCACCAAGGTCAC
>CAIYZB010000235.1 GCA_903930545.1 uncultured Alphaproteobacteria bacterium | reverse complement strand
TGGTCTTCTCGATCCGCGAGCGGGGAAATTTCATGAAGGTTCTCAAAGGCCAGGGCGTTTTCACGACCATCGCCTGAGATCAGAAGACAAAAGCCAGGAGCACGACATGGCCGCCCCCGAAAAGCCCGTCATTGCCAAGTATCGCGACCGCATGGACAAGGCTGTCCAGGCCCTGAAGGAGGAGTTTGCCTCCCTGCGGACCGGCCGGGCCTCCTCCAGCCTGCTCGATCAGATCATGGTCGAGGCCTATGGATCCCAGGTTCCGCTCAATCAGGTGGGGGCTGTCAGCGTCCCTGAACCCCGGATGATCACGGTCAGCATCTGGGACAAGTCCATGGTGACTCCCGCCGAGAAGGCCATTCGCGCCTCCGGTCTGGGTCTCAATCCCGTGGTGGATGGCCAGAACCTGCGACTGCCGATCCCGCCGCTCACCGAGGAACGGCGCAAGGATCTGGCCAAGATCGCCGGCAAATATTCCGAACAGCAGAAGATCGCGGTCCGCAACGTCCGGCGCGATGCCAATGAGGACCTGAAAAAGGCCGAAAAGGCCGGCGTGATCGCCCAGGACGAACAGAAGCGCATGGAGACCGAGGTCCAGAAGATCACGGACGAGGCCATCAAGCGCATCGACGAAGCCTTGAAAGTCAAAGAACAAGAGATCATGCAGGTTTAACCTTCACCCCCTAGAGAGGGGTGATGAACAGGACGCGTTATGGCCGCCGATGATCAGCAGCCCGCGCCAGACGCGCCACTGCATGTGGCGATCGTCATGGACGGAAATGGCCGCTGGGCAAAGCGGCGAGGCCTGCCACGCCAGTTGGGACATCCCAAGGGCGTTGAGGCCATTCGGCGCGTGGTCGAGGCTGCGCCAGATCAAGGCGTGCGTTGGCTGACCCTCTACGCCTTCTCCACGGAGAACTGGCGGCGTCCTGCCGGCGAGGTGGCTGAGGTCATGCGTCTGCTGAAGCACTATGTGAATTCAGACCTCGACAAGCTGGTCAAGGAGGGGGTTCGCGTTCGCATCCTGGGGCGCCGGGACGGCCTTCCGGATGACATTGCAGAGATCGTCGAGCGAGCGGAATCCCGCACGGCCCACAATGACCGCTTCTTCCTGCAGGTCGCCTTCAACTATGGCGGCCGTGCCGATATCGTCGATGCCGCGCGAGCCCTGGTGGCCAAGGCCCTGAGTGAAGGCTTGAAGCCCGAGGACATCACCGACGAGGTGTTCCAGGCCCAGCTGGCCACCGGCGGCTTGCCGGATCCGGACCTGGTGATCCGGACCAGCGGCGAACTGCGGCTGTCCAATTTCCTGCTCTGGGAAACGGCCTATTCGGAATTCGTCTTTCCGGCTGTGCTCTGGCCAGACTTCACCCCCGCTCACCTCAAGTCAGCGCTTGATGAATTCCAGAAGCGGGAACGGCGTTACGGCACTGTGACGGACGATGTCCTTGTCACAAACTGAGGGTTTCGACTGGGGCAACCTCGGACGTCGCGTGGTTTCCGCCACCCTGATGGTTCCGGCTGCCCTGGCCTGCATATGGTTCGGGGATGCTTTTGGGGGTGCTCCTTACCTTTTGCTGATCACTCTCGCTGTGGCGCTTCTGGCCATTGAGTGGGGTCGCATGACGGCACCCACTGCGCCGGTCCGGGTCTCCACCGCAGTGGCCGTTGCCATTCTTGGCGCGGCGTTTCTGGCCCACCTTCATCTGACTGAATACGCCTGGCTTGGCCTGGCTGTTGGCGGGATCGTCGCCGGCGTAGTGGCGCGAAATGTCTCCGAGCGGCCCGAAAATGCAGCCTTCGGGGTCTTCTATCTGGGCATCGCTGCGGTCTGTCTGATCTGGCTGCGGGCCATGCCCCAAGGGGTCTGGTGGACCATCATGGTCTTTGTCATCACCTGGGGGGCCGATATAGCCGCATTTGCCGTGGGCAATATCGTCAAGGGCCCGAAGCTCTGGCCGAAATTCTCACCGAACAAGACCTGGTCCGGCTTCTTCGGCGGCCTTGTGGCGGCCATGATGATCGGGGCTCTCATGACCCGCAGTGCAGCCTTCGAGCTGAACATTGCGGCA
>CAIYZB010000234.1 GCA_903930545.1 uncultured Alphaproteobacteria bacterium | reverse complement strand
CTGGCTGCAGTCGCCATAACCCCGGCCAAGGCCGGTTTCGACATGTGGCTCATGCTCGGCATGCTCGCCCTGGGGATCATCTTCGCCGCCGACGGTGCGATCAGCATGTTCAAGGTGCGCCAGCGTCATGAACTCGCCGGGGCCCAGCTCATGGACTCAGAGGCACGTTATCGGCTGCTCGCCACAAACCTCGGTGACGTGGTCGCCCTGATGACCCTGGACGGCAAAAGGATCTATCTGTCGCCGTCCATCGAGCGGGGCCTGGGCTACAAGGTCGAGGACCTGATCCTGACACCGAGCTTCAGCTTCCTTCATCCGGAAGACGCCAAGTGGCTTCCAGCCCAGATGGCGGGTCTGGTCCACGGCAGTGGCGAGATGGTCTGCCAGTACCGGGTGATCCACCGTGACGGGTCTGTTCACTGGGTGGAGACCGATTTCCGCCTGATCCAGCCGGATGACCCGAGTGCCGATCCCCAGGTCCTGTCCATGTCGCGGGTCATTGATGCGCGGAAGGCCCTGGAGGACGAACTGGTCGTGGCCCGTCAGACGGCCGAGCGGGCCGCCGCAGCCAAGTCTGACTTCCTGGCAAACATGACCCATGAGCTGCGCACTCCCCTCAATGCCATTCTCGGCTTTTCGGGGATCCTGCGCCGGTCTGACAGGCTGTCGGGAGAGGACGCCCACCATGTGGGGCTGATCCATGATGCCAGCGAGACCCTGCTCAGCCTTGTCAATTCGGTGCTCGATTTCTCGCGCCTGGAGGCCGGTGCCGTCCAGCTGGTGGCGGAGCCCCTGGACCCAAGATCAGCCGTCGCGGACATGGTGCGGATGGTTGAGGCCCAGGCCGGTGATCGCGGGATCGTTGTGATCAACGAAATCCACGGCGAGATCGCACCCTTGGTGGGCGACCTCGGGCGACTGCGCCAGGTGGTGCTCAATTTCCTGTCCAACGCCATCAAGTTCGGTGCCGGTGGTCAGGTGGTCGCCCGGACCCACCTGACCCCGGCCGCTGGCGGTCACTGCACTCTGCGGGTCGAGATCGAGGACAACGGGATCGGGATCGCCCCGGAGAAACTGGATCACCTGTTTGAACGCTTCACCCAGGCCGATGTCTCGGTCTCGCGGCAATATGGCGGTACGGGCCTGGGCCTGGCCATCTGCAAGCACACCATCGAGCTGATGGGCGGGACTATCGGCGCGACAAGCCGCGAAGGGCTGGGCTCCACCTTCTGGTTCGAGGTCACCCTTCCGGTGGCAGCGGAATGGCCAAAGGGCGTGGAGGTCAGCCGTTCTGAAACCCCCGAGCGGTCCCTGCGTCTGCTGCTGGTGGAGGATGTGGCGGTCAATCGCGAACTGGTCCGGACCCTCCTGCGGGATTTCGACATCGAGATCGTTACAGCCGAGAATGGCGAGGAGGCGGTGGCCGCCATGGCCAGCGCTGTCTTCGATGTGGTTCTGATGGATGTGCAGATGCCCGTGATGGATGGCCTGACAGCGACCCGCGCCATCCGGGCCCTGGACAGCGCCGCCGCCCGCACCACCCCCATCATCGCCATGACGGCCAATGTCCTGCCCGATCAGGTGGCCAGATGCCTGGATGCCGGGATGGATGACCATCTGGGCAAGCCCATCAGTCCGGCGCGTCTGCTGGAAGCCCTGGCCCATTGGTCCCAGGACCCGGATGAAGCCCGGGCCGCACCGATGGTTGCGCCCCATTGACGCCGCGAGCTGGCTATAGGACTTGGCTCCCTGATCTGTGACCGGAGCTGCAGGATGACCCCTATCTCTCGTCGGAGCCTGGCCCTCGGCCTGGCCGCCCTGCCCATCCCGGCCCTGGCGGCGAAGCCGGTCATCGCGCCCCTGTCTGCGGCAGATCAGGCCCTGGTGGATCGCGCCGGGACCTATCTTCAGGGTCTGACCGAGGCCAAGGGGGGGTTCGTCCAGACCGACGCCCGAGGGGCGGTGACCCAGGGCACCCTTTTCATCAAGCGCCCCGGCAAGGCCCGCTTTGCCTATGAGGCTCCCTCCGGTCTGCTGGTGGTGTCGGACGGGACCTATGTCTCCATTGCCGATTCCCGGCTGAAGACCTTTGACCGCTATCTGCTCTCGGTCACGCCCCTGTCCCTGTTTCTGGCCCGCCAGATCCGGTTTGACCGGAGCGTCGTGGTCAGTCGGGTGAGCCGGATGGCGGACGGTTTTTCCATCACCGCCCGGGATGGCCGCAAGGAGGCCGAGGGCCAGATCACCCTGACCTTTTCCGACAGCCCCATGAACCTGATCGGCTGGACCGTCAGTGACGCCCAGGGCCAGTCCACCCGGGTTCGGCTGACCAATTTCGCGCCCTCGCCCGGCCTGGCGCCCAGCCTCTTTGTCCTGAGAGACCCGCGCCCACCCCGGCCCAACAATGGGCGAGTGTGACCGTTCAGGCACAATCAAGAAAAGAACGAAAGTTCTTGACTTTTGAGCGGTCGAGTTGCTAATTTACAACTCATGACGTCCGTGCGAGCGGGCGGCCAACGCGCCGGTTTTAATCCCCTCCCGGCCGCGACCTGAGAGACACTCCTACGCCCGGGCCCCTCCAGTGCCCGGGCGTTTCTTTTCCTCGGGCCAGGCATTAGACTCTCCCCATGCATCTCCGACTCTGCACCTGGAACGTCAATTCCGTCCGCCTGCGCGCCGAACAGATCGCCCGCTTCGTCAATGAACGGGGCCCCGACGTCCTGTGCATGCAGGAGATCAAGTGCCAGGAGGCCGAATTCCCCCGCCAGATCTTCGAGGATATGGGCCTGCCCTATCTCAAGATCGCCGGCCAGAAGGGTTGGCACGGGGTGGCCATTGCCTCCCGCCTGCCCATAGAGGAGGTCGCTCCCCTGGAGGTCTGCCGCGAAGGCCATGCACGGTCCGTCGGCGTCCGGGTCGCCGGGGTCGAGGTCCAGAACTTCTACATCCCCGCCGGTGGCGATGTGCCTGATCGGGCTGAAAATCCGAAATTCGATCACAAGCTCGATTTTTTCGACAGGCTGACGGCCGAGATGGCACGCCGGGACCCCAAGGATCCCCTGGCCATTGTCGGGGACCTCAATGTCGCCCCTGGCGAGTTCGATGTCTGGAGCCACAAGCAGATGTCGAAGGTGGTGAGCCATACCCCCGTCGAGATCGAGGCCATGTGGAAACTCAAGGCCGCCCTGGGCTTTACCGACCTGCCGCGGGAAGCCACCCCGGACCCGGAAAAGATGTTTTCCTGGTGGAGCTACCGCGCCGCAGACTTCAGGGCTTCAAACCGCGGGCTCAGGCTGGACCATATCTGGGCGACGCCGGGCCTGATGCCCGCCGCAACCCGGTCCGGCAAGGTGGAGTCCCGGGTCCATGATGATGTCCGGGAATGGGAGCGCCCCAGCGACCATGCGCCGGTGACCGCCGAACTGGCCATCTGACCGGGTCAGAGCTTGCCGAAATGGCCCGCTGTCATGCAGCGCGGCACACCATCCGGGGTTGAAACCGTGGCGGGCTGTCCGACCCCGGGGGCGAAATAATAGGTGCCCTTGCGGGTCACCACCTCAAGGACGGCAGGGCCCGTGAACTGGCAGGCGGTGAAATATCCGTGCTGGGCGGCTGGGCCCGACTGGACCACATCGCAGGTCACATGGCCGTAGCGGCGGGAAAATTTCTCGCCATTGAAGATGAAAGCCGTCTTCACCAGCCTCTGCTGGGCCAGATAGGCCTCACGGCTCAGGGTTGGACAGGGATCACCCTTGAGGGTCGAGAAATCCGCTGCCTCGGTGCCCCGGGCAATCTCGGCGGTGCGCTTGAGATACTGGGAATGGACCAGGAAGGCGACGGCCCCTGCAATGCCCAACACCAGAATGCCCAGGGGTATGCCGCCGAAATTGCCCCGCTTGCGCGCCATCTGGGTCTCCTTGCCTAGCTGCCAGTTGCACCTGTCCCTTGCGCTGGATCAAGGCCCTGCATCGCTCACGGGTATCAAGGTGCGGTCGCCGCCTTCGAGGATGCCCCATGCCCAAGGTTCTGCCCTTTGTTCTCCTCGCCCTGGCCGCCGGTCCGGTAGCACAGGCCCAGACGCCACCTGTCCAGGACATGACCGTCCAGCGCGGTGCGGCCATTGCCGAGAGCCGGTGCAGCACCTGTCATCAGATCGGCCCCGAGGACGGGATGAGCCGGACGGCCCCCAGCTTCAACATCATTGGTCTGCGCCATACCCCCATCAGTCTCGAGCGGCAGCTGGGGGCTCTGAAGAACGGCCATTATGAAATGCCGCCCCTGAGGCTGGAGACCGACGAGATCCGGGCGATCACCGCCTATATAGAAAGCCTGAGATGAAGCCGTTTCTCGCACTTCTGGCGGTCGTGGCCCTGGTCTGCGGCTGCTCGCGCCCCGCGACTCCGCCCAATGTCACCCCGCCCCAGGCGGATCAGGGTGCCAGTCGATAGCCGCCAGCCTCGGTCAGCAGGAGCCGGGCATTGGACGGATCGGGCTCGATCTTCTGACGCAGACGGTAGACGTGGGTTTCCAGGGTGTGGGTGGTCACACTGGCATTATAGCCCCAGACCTCGGCCAGGAGCTCTTCCCGGGAGACGGGCTTTTCCCCGGCCCGGTAGAGGTATTTGAGGATATTGGTCTCTTTTTCCGTCAGGCGGATCTTCTTCTGGGCCTGGTCCACCAGCATCTTGGCGGCGGGGCGGAACTCATAGGTCCCCAGGTGGAAGACAGCGCCCTCTGACTGTTCGTGGCTGCGAAGCTGGGCACGGATGCGGGCCAGGAGCACGGCGAACTTGAAGGGCTTGGTGACATAGTCATTGGCCCCGGCATCCAGACCCTGGATGGTATCTTCATCCGTATCGGCCGCCGTCAGCATGATGATCGGGCAGGTCACCCCCTGGGCCCGCATCTGACGACAGGCTTCCCGGCCGTTGATGTCGGGCAGATCGACGTCCAGCAGGATGATGTCCGGCCTCAGAGCCACGGCCCGGGCCACGCCTTCGGTTCCCGTGGGGGCCTCTTCAGCGGTGACATCGTCCTGCGCATTGAACTGTTCGGCCAGGGCCGAGCGCAGGTCGTCATTATCGTCGATGATCAGAAGGGTCTTGGGTTGAGCCATGGGCCAGAACATGCACCGTGTCGGGGTCACCCGCCAAGCGGGCTTGAGGAGGCGATTATGATCTTCACAGCCATGTCAGACGGCCGTTTCGAACTTGCGGGACGCTGGACACGCTGTGCCCTGGGTAAAAATGGGGTGCGCCCGGCTTCAGACAAGCGGGAGGGTGATGGTGCCAGCCCCCTGGGCACCTGGGCGATCCGTCGTGTGCTCTACCGGCCAGACCGGGGTCCGGTTCCCGTGACCGCCTTGCCGGCCACCCCCATCGCCCCCAATGATGGCTGGTGTGATGCCGCCGGGGACCGCCTCTATAATCAGCCGGTCCCCCTGCCCTATCCCGCCAGTGCCGAGCACCTGTGGCGCGAGG
>CAIYZB010000233.1 GCA_903930545.1 uncultured Alphaproteobacteria bacterium | reverse complement strand
GCCGGACCGGCCGGGGTGACCCCGGTCGGTCCGTCTTCAGCTAGTGACTGGCTCTCAGGGATTCCATTTCTTCCTTGAGCTTGAGCTTTTTTCGCTTCAGGTCCTTCAGCCGGATGTCATCGGAAGCGGGACGCTTCATTTCGTCATGGATCGCCTGTTCAAGCGACTGGTGACGGGAACCGAGCTGACGGATTCGAGCTTCAACGGCCATTGTCTTGCCTCTTCATCAAGGGAACGACAAAGCTCAGTCAACACCCGCTGGTCTGACCTGTCAGATCACATATGTTTGTCAGCTGACATGAGGCGTGAACGCCTTGAAATTAAGGTTTGGGTGCCCCAGCCATGAGCACATCCCCGCAATCGCGACTGGTGGTGGGCATTTCCGGGGCCAGCGGCGTGGCCTATGGCCTGCGCACCCTCGATGCCTGCCGTGAGCTCGGGGTCGAAAGTCACCTGATCGTGTCCAAGGCCGCGGCCCTGACCCTGGCCCAGGAAACCGATCTCAGCCTTTCGGATCTCTCGGACCGGGCCGATGTGGTTCACAAGGTCGGCGATGTCGGGGCCTCCATCGCCTCCGGCTCCTACCGCACCCTGGGCATGATCATTGCCCCCTGTTCCGTGCGCACCATGAGCGAGATCGCCAGTGGCGTGACCTCCTCCCTGCTGACCCGGGCCGCCGATGTCACCCTGAAGGAGCGCCGCAATCTGGTGCTCATGGTCCGCGAGACCCCGTTCCATCTCGGCCATCTGAGGACCATGGTACGTCTTGCGGAAATGGGGGCGATCATCGCCCCGCCGCTTCCGGCCTTCTACACCAAGCCTCAAAGTCTGGCGGAGATGGTCGACCAGTCGGTTGGCCGTTGCCTCGACCTGTTTGGCCTGTCCTGGAAACCGGTGCAGCGCTGGGGCGAGGATATTGGCCCCGGCCAGGGAGGGGCCTGATGTCCCTCTGGTCCTGGTGCCTTGAAGCCTATGCCGAGCCGGGGGTCGCGGAAGCCTGCCTCGTCCTGCAGGATGAGCATGGCCAGAATGTCCCCTTGCTGCTCTGGTCCGTCTGGGCCGAAGGGCCGTCTCCTCAAGCCCTAGAGGCGGCGGTGAAGACCGCCCGCATCTGGCAGGCCGAGGTGCTCGATCCGGTCCGTCAGGTTCGCCGTGGCCTGAAGTCCGAGACCCTTCCTGTGCCCGCCGCGGCCCGAGAGGCCCTGAGGGAGGACATCAAGTCCGCTGAGCTCCATGCCGAACGGGTCCTGCTTGAGGCTTTTGAAGCCCTTGCCAAGGGCCAGAACGGCCATCCTGCCCTGGAATCACTGACCGCTGCCGCCGCGGCCTGGGGCTCGCCGCCGCCTGCCGCCCGACTGGCGACCCTGGCTGCAGCCCTGACCTAGACGAATGGTCCTGCCTTGCCCATCATCCACGCTCATTACTAGGCGAGTGGCATGAACGACGACGATTCTGAGGCTTCGGAACGTGAGGGTCGCGCCCGGCTGCGGGAACTGACCCAGGACCATTCCGATCTGGATGTCGCGGTTCAGGCCATGGCCAACCAGACCGTGCCCGACATGATGGCCATCAGCCGGCTGAAGCGCAAAAAACTGCTGCTGAAGGACGAGATCGAGCGTCTGAAGGATCAGTTGACCCCCGACATCATCGCCTGACGGGTTCCCCCCTCCGTCACGCTTCGCGTGCCACCTCCCCCGGAGGGGGAGGAATTGGGCCGAGCTAATTGCTCCCCTTCCGGGGGAGCTGTCAGCGAAGCTGACTGAGGGGGCCTCAGGCGCTGAGGGCCTTGCGGCGAACCTTGCGGCGTTCGGCGTGCTTGGCGAGGAGTTCGGCCAGATAGCGGCCGGTCCAGCTGGCCTCGGTGGCCGCCACCTGTTCCGGGGTGCCGATGGCCACCACCTCGCCGCCGCCGTCACCGCCCTCGGGACCGAAGTCCACAAGCCAGTCGGCGGTCTTCACCACGTCCAGATTGTGCTCGATCACCACAACCGTATTGCCCTGGTCCACCAGTTCGTGGAGCACCTCGAGCAGCTTCTTCACGTCCTCGAAGTGCAGGCCCGTGGTGGGCTCGTCGAGGATATAGAGAGTGCGGCCCGTGGCGCGGCGGGACAGCTCCTTGGACAGCTTGACCCTCTGGGCCTCGCCGCCGGACAGGGTGGTGGCCTGCTGGCCGACCTTCACATAGCTGAGGCCCACCCGCTTGAGGGTCTCCATCTTGTCGCGCACCGGCGGCACGGCCTTGAAGAAGTCGGCGGCCTCGTCGACCGTCATGTCCAGGACGTCGGAGATGGACTTGCCCTTGAACAGGATCTCCAGGGTCTCGCGGTTGTAGCGTTTGCCGTGACAGACATCGCAGGTGACATAGACGTCCGGCAGGAAGTGCATCTCGATCTTGATCAGGCCATCGCCCTGGCAGGCCTCGCAGCGGCCGCCCTTGACGTTGAAACTGAAGCGCCCCGGTCCATAGCCCCGGGCCTTGGCCTCCGGCAGGCCTGCAAACCAGTCACGG